>CAJJVE010000080.1:0-7604 GCA_905196265.1 uncultured Collinsella sp.
AAAAACATGGTCTATCGAGCCATTAGGTCGCGCGACTTGCTTGATTACGATAAGTCGAGCTGGATTACGCGCGATGGTCTTGATGAGCTTGATATTAGGGATGCCGATTTGCGCAGCTTTGCTTTGGATGTCATCGAGCGTAGCGCTGATGACGACACGCCGTACTTTACCGTGCCGTGGCTCAGGCGCTGCGCATCCGATTTGCCCTTACTTGAGTACGGTCTATCCGATGCATTTTACGAAAGCGTGCTCCTGTCGCAGGAGGACCTGTTGGGGCACGGAAACCTTGTGGGCATTAAGCTCTTTGCGCCACGCGGCCACCCCATGAAGGGTCGCGATTTTATCCGAGCGGTGGTGGGTCGCGAGATATCGATCGATATCGACGATCTTGTCGACTTGCTTTCGGAAGAGTACGGCGTAGTGGTTCCGCGTGCGCAGCTCATCCAGATAATCCGTAAGTCCGACTTGTTTTATTCAAGCGCTAGCGAGCGCGTATTTGTTAGTCATGACCAGTTTGTACTAGAAGTGGAGTAAGACAATGGAAATGGAAAAGTTCATCAACACGGGTATTGCTGAGGGCTGGGTTCGCAAAACCGACAATAGCGAGCGCAAGTTTATTAACGGTCAGAACCAGGATTGTCCAATTTACGAGGTACGCGTCGATAAGTTACATTTCAATGTGCAGAATGGACGAATCGCTACCTTCATTTCGCGCTATCAGGCAGAGCATCCCGAGGGCCTGCCTCAGGATCAAACGGAGCTCGATAACCTCATTGCGGGTATGGTTGAGGCGGATAACCCCAAGCATCTTAAGACGACTATGTTGGATATTAAAAACAAGGGCCAACAACAATCTGCGATCATTTTGACCAACGGCGTTGTCATTGACGGCAACCGTCGTTTTACCTGCTTGCGTAAGTTGTCTGCTGCCGAGAACACCCTTCGCATGCTGCGCTGCTGTGTGTTTCCCGATACCTATGACGAAAATGCTATTAAGGGCCTTGAGCTCGAGATTCAGCTGGGCGAGGACAGCAAACAGGAATATGATGCCATCTCTCGTCTGGTCGATATTGATAGGTGGGTCAATGAAGGGCGTATGACGGCAGAAGAATATGCCAAGCATGCCAATATGAAGCAGAGCGAAATGAAGAACAGTCTCGCTCAAATCGATATGTTGAAAGATTTTCTTGAGTTCTGCGAGGCTCCCGGCGCATTTCATATTGCCCAGGACCTTAAGTTGCAAGGCCCTATCGAGTCGCTTACGACCAGGCTTGGTAAGGTCAAGAACAAGGACGATCGAGAAGAGATTAAAAATGCCGTGTTTGCAAATTTGTTGTGTCAGACGCTCGGTGACCGCACGCGTGAGGTGCGCGAGTTTATCGATAATTTGATTGCTGACGACAAGCTGCGCGAAGAGCAGCTGGATTATACCGTTGAGGTTTTGGAAAGGCTTGAGGAAAAGCCTGACGACGTGGTTGTCACTACGGAATATCTTCGCGATACGTTTGGCTCTGACACGCGTTTGAAAGAGGGGATGAAGGCGTCTAGAACCGTTGCCCGCACGAAGGCCGGCAATCGTAACATCAAAAACGGACAAGTGCGTGCCGTCCGCAACGCACTCTCGAATGTTGGCGAAGTTGACGTGGAAATACTGCACAAACTGGAGCCCGAACAACTCGCCAATATGCAGGATGGGCTGCAGTCTCTTCTTGAGAAAGCCCAGGAAGTTCTCGATGCCGTCCAAAAAAATCTAGAAGGCTAGGCAATGCGTTTATATCAGCGAGGCGGACAAATCTATCTTGATCCCGAGCCTCTCGATGCCGACTCTCTGCGTCGCAATGCTCGCTTTAAGATGACCTGTAGGGCATACGTCAGATGTGTCGTTAAGGGTCATATTTTGCTCGAAGAGATCGGCAACTATACAGAGTTCGAAAAGATTGTTGGCAAGCTATCGAAGGTTGCCAGCCGTCTTGGTGTGGCGCTATCGGTCGATGACGATCTTCAGGATGGCTTTACGCAGATTCGCGAACTTGCCGAGCAACGTTCGCGTTTGGGAAACGAGATCAAGCGCGGCGACCACAAACACGATGCCCATCTCGCAGAGTTCTCGGAGGTCGTCGATGCCGCCATGGCGCGTCCGCTAAAGGATCGCCAGATGCGCGACGCGTTTTTCTTGGCAACGATGGGACGTGCGGGCAACTTCTCGGTGCCGGGGTCGGGTAAAACGGCGACCGTTCTTGGTGCGTTTGCCTTTTTGGCACAGCGCGGCATGGTCGATCGCATTATGGTCGTGTGCCCAAAAAACGCATTTGATTCCTGGGCGACGGAGTGGAGGCTCTGCTTTGGCGATAAGTGGCCACTCAACTTGTTTACAACGCAAGACGATGCTTACCGAAAGCTTGGTAAGTCTGACCGCCGGAGGTATATTCGCGCTCGTGTGGGCGGTTGCAATTTGCTGCTTGTGAATTACGAGGCGGCTATTGGCGTTGCCGAGGAACTCAGTAAGGTCGCTGGAGAGCGTACGCTTTTGGTGTTCGACGAAATCCATCGCGTTAAGCGCGTTGGCGGAAAGCAAGCTAACGCGGCTCTCGTTGTTTCTAAGAGTGCTCCCTATACGTTTGCCCTGACGGGCACGCCAATTCCTAACGGATATATCGATATTTACAATATGTTGCACATTTTGTATCCGCGGGAGTATGACAACTTTTTTGGCTTTGAGAAAAGCGAGCTCAAAAACGCCGAGGACTCGGACATTGAGCTCGTGAACAACAAGTTGCAGCCATTTTATTGCCGTACGACCAAGGATGACCTAGGCGTCCCGAGGGCTGAGCCCGACGAGCTTATCAAGGTGTCGTCTGGCGAGCGTACGAATCTACTGCTCGGCGTTATTAAAAACCGTTACCGTCGCAACAAGCTGACCTTGATGCTGCGTGTTCTGCAGATGGAAAACGATCCGATCGACCTACTCGAAACGCTTAATCCCGAAGACTATCGTTGGATTATCGAAGGAGACGAGGAGACCGGCGAGGTCGATGCCGTCGACTACTCCGATAAGATTGTGGGCATGATTCGATCTGCCGGCGCATCGAGCAAACGTGCTCGTTGCTGCTCTCTGATTGGCGACTTGGTAGCACAGGGGCGCTCGGTTATCGTTTGGTGCATTTTCATCAAGAGCATGTCCGATCTTCAGCGCGGTCTGGCTGATATGGGGATTGAGGCGCGTACGATTAACGGTCAGGATGACCTTGTCTGTCGTTCGGCAGACCTGGATGACTTTAGGGCTGGCAAGTTTCCCGTACTCATTACCAATCCTCATACGCTTGCCGAGTCTGTCTCGCTGCATTCGATTTGTCACGATGCCGTGTACTACGAGTACAGCTTTAATCTGGTCCATTTGCTGCAGTCCCGCGATCGAATCCACCGTTTGGGCCTGCCGCAAGATCAGCAGACAAGGTACTACTACCTTTCGGAAGATTACGACCTTGGAAAACCCGATCCATGGTCGCTTGACGAGGAAATATATACTCGCCTGCGCGAAAAAGAGAACACCATGCTCAGGTGTATTGATTCCGAAATACTCGAGACGCAGCCCACCTCTCAAGAGGATTTGGATGCTATTTTCGCCGGTTTGTTTGATGACTAGTTTTGAGAGTTTGCCATGAAGCTTGCAGATATTACATCCGAGCTGCTGCATTTGTTTGCAGGTCAGGACGCCGATTGCGGGGGCGCCATTGTTGTATGGCATGATCCGTCCGGTGAATTTGAGGATGTGCTTGCAGATTTGGAGCTGCCGGGCGTCAGCGTTCTCGTTGATCGCGAGGGTGGTCGGTTTGCTATCAAGCGTAAGCTCAATGGTGACTTGGGCGGACGTAAGGTGCTCATATATCGTCGCTGCGCAGGGGAGCCGTCTGGCGATTGGCTGGCGGATGTTGAAGCGCGTTGCGTCCCGTTTGCCGCCGACTATATTTCTGTGCAGCTACGCGAGATCGGCGCGGTTGATTCGTATGAGATGCGCGCGGCGCTTGAGTCCCATAAAGCCTTTTTTGCCAAGCGCCGCAACGTTATAAAGCTCAATAAGTTGCTGCATTCATCGAGGGAAGTCGCTGTTGCGACCGTCGATGAGCTTGAGCTTGGCATTTTGGCTGTCTGCTTGGGTGTCAGCGAACTCGATCCCGCGGCAATCGTATCAGGCTATTTGGCGCTCCTGCATGAGGGCAATGCTGATCAGGTGGTTGTCCTACTTGCTGAATATGAGATGAATGGCTATTTCTGCGAGCTCATTCGTCATTGGTGTGGTTTTGAGGGGAACGCGCTCGAGCTATCTCGTGTTCCCGAGTTGCTGGTCCACGTGTTGCTCACCGCCTGCTCGCGGTCGATGACGGGTGGATGTCTGGACGCGCTGTCGGGACGTTTCTCTTCCCAGGCTGTTCATGCTGCGTTCTGCCGCGCTTGCGTTGATTATTGGGTTCGTGGCGGTAATCGTCTATTGCTGTTGAGTATGACAACGGCGGTTGAGCGTGAGCTTGAGCTTGGAAAGATACTCGCTGGCGTTGGTCTTGACTGTATTGCAGGAGCCGACGTCTTTCCCTGCATCGATGCCACCATTCTGCGCATTCTGTTTGAGCGAGTGCGTCTGTCTGTGGATGCTGCTGATGAGGTTTTGTCGGTCGTCGCCTCTCGTCGTGGATCGCTTTGGTATGAGGAACTTGCCTGCTATTATCGCGGCGTTTCGGCTGCAGCTCATATGCAGCGTTTTTATCGCGACCATGTAGAAGGTTTTGCGGGCATGGGGGCTTTGGCCCTTTGGGGTTCTTATGCCAGCGATTTCTATCGCATGGACGCTTGGTACCGTGAGCTGGTGACAGAGTTCGCCGGTGCCTTTAGAGCGGGGGAGTACGAGCTCGATGAAGACTTCCGCGCCTGCTTTGAGTCGATGGAAGCTTTATATAAAGGTTGGTTTCTTAAGGAGCTCTCTCGTCGTTGGGCAAGCGCGTCGGGCGATGCATTGGGCTTGCAGGGATATGTGAAAGGTATTCCGCGTCAGGTTGATTTTGATCTGAGCTACGTTGAGCCTGCGAATCGCCGCGGAAAGCGTATTTGGGTCATCGTATCTGATGCTTTGCGCTATGAGGTTGCTGCAGAACTCGCCGAGCGTCTTGAGCGCGAGACAAAGGGTCAGTGCGAGCTTGGTGCCGTGCAAGGCGTGTTTCCTTCGATAACCAGATGCGGTATGGCTGCCTTGTTGCCTCATGGAACGATGCGTTACGAGGCATGCGGAGAGGCAGGATCGGGCTTTGGCGTGCTTGTTGATGGGGGGCGCGTCGATACTATCGAATCTCGCCAAAAGGTGATTGGCGAGCATTATGAGGGTGCTGTTGCGGTTCGCTATGACCGTTTTGTCGGCGAGATGGACCGTGCCGAACGTAAGAAGGTCGTAGGAGACGCGAGCGTTGTCTATATCTATCACGATCTCATTGATGCCATTGGTGACAAGGCCGCAACCGAGCGCAGGGCGTTTCATGCCTGCGATGAAACAATTGACGAGTTATCGGTGCTGGTCAAACTCATCGTGCGTGAGTTTATGTCGTCTCGAATCGTCATTACGGCAGATCATGGGTTTCTGTACACCGCAGAGCCGCTTGTTGAATATGATCATACGAGTGTTGCGGACGTGGCGGGCGACGTCATTGAGGCTGGACGCCGCTGGGCTGTTGCCTCGAGCGATTCTGAGTCCGATACGCTGCTTAAGGTTACTCTACCCGCTTCTGCTGGTAGCCTCGTGGGCTTTTCGCCACGTGAATGCGTGCGTTTGCGACGTCCCGGCGGAGGCGAGAACTTTGTCCATGGCGGCATATCATTGCAGGAGATGTGTGTGCCGGTTTTGACCTTTAGCAATAAGCGCGCCGGAACGCGTGGCTTTGTCGCATCGAGCCCCGTTGGCTTGTCCCTCGTTACGCAACTTGAATCCATCTCGAATGCATCCTTCTTCCTGGAGTTTCTGCAAGATGAGGCGGTGGTCGGCAAGATCCTTCCTGCGAACTATGAAGTGTTTGTTGCCGATCGCAGCGGAAACCCTGTAACCGACATTGCAAGAATCGTAGCCGATTTGACTGAAGTCGATGCGAGGGCGCGCCGCTTTAAGGTAATGCTGACGGTGCGTCCAACCGTTGAACTTGATGAACGCGCGGAGTATGCACTTTGCCTGAAAAACGCGGATGGCGGCGAAGAGCGTGTTCTTCAGACGCTGCACTTCCATGTTTATCTGGGTCGTGAATGGTAAGTGGGGGCTGAATGGGGAGGTTTCACCATGAAGATTGACGTTGATGTAGATCAGCTGCGCGAGAGCCTGCTCGATCGCGCTGGGAGCGCGGCGGGCGTGGGCTTTCCGGCCGCCATGCTCGACGTAGTGGATATCGAGGACGAGTCGCCCCAAGAGCTCCTAGCCCGAGCCGAACGCGAAGGCCTCGACCTCCTCGACTTTGCCGTCGACGATGACTACGGAGCGTCTTACGACTGGTGATCCCGGGTCAGTTCATCCGTTTCTTCCTGAGATATAAGAGAAATCCCTTTTTGAGCGTCCTTCGGGTTCCAAAAAATAGCCGATCCGTCTTGGTTTCTTCATTACTGTCAAACTTGATAGCCGTTAGCTCGATCGTGCAGATGTAGTCAGCAACTTGGAATAGCCGGTAGGCTCGCGGCGTGGCTTCTCGGTATACGATGACGTCCTTTGCTAGAACGTACTCGAGCGCAGAATGGATGACCTCTGTTACGATCGGTTGACCGTTGTCGTAGTAAATCTTAACAGTGTCGTATCGTTGGAAGAATTCCAGATGGTCGAAAAGCTCAACCGTGAGATCCCGCCTCATTCTTTCCGCAAGACCGTTTTGATTGTCGGTGAATTCGCTCATTCGGTATTGTAGGCAGAGGTAGCGTATGGGGAGATGCTGAATGAACGCGCGAAATGCGCTCAATATGTGCCTTCGCTGCTCCTTGGGAAGATCTTTGTAGTCGCCGTTTCCATTCAATAGGGGTCCTGCATGAAAAGGCGTATTGGGAAGCGAGGACTGCGACAGGGCGCGCTCGTAGCGGTCAATGCGTTCAACGATTGCATCGTTTTGATCGTGAAAAACGAGGGTGACGAGGTAGTAGTTGGAGACGCCTCCGAGGTCGCCAGATTCGTCAACAAAGACGGAGAGTTCGCTCATGATGGGCCTCCATTTTTGCAAAAAAATGCCGGGGGTAAGACCCCGGCTCTTGGAGGCCCCTCTTTTGGAGGGAACCGTATTCTTTATACCATGAGATAAGGGGTGCTTTCAAGTAATATTATAATAAGCAAACATATGTTCGTCAAACTACCTGCGAAAAGTCCTTAGCCGTCCAGAGGTGGGTAGAGCGGCTCGTAAATTGCTGACGCAATGGGCCGGCGTTTTCCCGAGAAGTATTTAGTCTTGACTCGCATAAAAAATGCCTGGGGACATCCCCCGGCTCTTGGAGGTCCCTCTATTCGAGGGTACCGACTTCTTTATAGCATGAGATCGGACGGCTTTCAATTTGCGCCATGTGGATGGGATGGCGCGCCTGATAAAGCCCTCAATGAATGGCAT
>CAJJVE010000081.1:0-7599 GCA_905196265.1 uncultured Collinsella sp.
CCAAGGGTTATACCCTAAGAGCAAACCACCCCTTTAAGGGGTGGTTTTGATTTGTCGATATGCTTATGTAGAGCCGACCATAGACAACGAGCTTATTGACGATAGTCAAAACTCGGACTAATGTAGAGATATGAATTGGTCAAAACTCGGACTATCGAATGGCAGGAGAGATGAATAGTGCAGTTAGCCCGGTCGATTTCGACCGGATGCTCAACGGGCTTGACCGTATCTATTCGGAGTTCGCGCGCGCCTGCGGTCTTTCGGACTGCGCCTACTGGATGCTCGTCGACACGAGTGCAGCGGGCGGAAGCGTTGCCGTGAGTCGGCTGACGAGTGAATGGTTCTACAGCAAACAGACCATCAATTCGGCGATCAAGACGCTTAGGGCGCGAGGGCTTGCGACGTTGGAGTTTGCCGAGGGCAGTCGTAAGAACAAGGTTTTGCGACTGACCGAAGAAGGCGTGCAGTTTGCCAAGCGCTACGCGTTGCCGGCGCAAAAAGCCGAGCAACAGGCATTCGAGGCGCTCGAGCCGTGGGAGCAGCGCGAGATCATGCGCTTGGTCGGTAAGTTCTCCCATGTTCTGAACGAAGAGTGCGAGGCATTTAAACGGCAAGTGGCCGCCGAGAACGAGGCTGACGATAAGGGCGAGGGGGACACATGCGACTCTTAATGAGGTTTATGAGGCCGTACCGCGGTCTGATTGCGGTGACGCTGTTTGCGGTGCTGATAGATAACGTCGGTACGCTGCTGGTTCCCACGATGCTGGCGAACATGGTCAACACCGGTATTACCACGGGCGATGTCGACTATATTTTACGCAACGGCCTGTACATGCTTATCGCGACCGGCATGGCCAGCGGCGGCACGGTGTTGGGCTGCTATCTTTCGGCGCGCCTGGCCGCCAACGTGGCCTGCGATATCCGCAATGCCGTGTACGACAAGTCGCTCGAGCTGTCCGCCAGCGACTTTGAGCGCTTTGGCACGGGTTCGATGATCACGCGCTCGCTCAACGACATCAACGTGATTCAGCAAGCTGTCCTTCAGACGATTCAGCTGGTGCTGCCGGTACCGTTCTTGGCCGTGGCGGGCATCATCTTTGCCTGGTTTATCGATCCTGCCATGGGCACGCTGCTGGGCGTGGTCGTTGCGATCGTGCTGGTAGCGGCGGTCTTTACGGTGGCTAACGCCGCGCCGATTTTTATGCGCCTGCAGAGCTTTATCGACCGCATGAACGTGGTGCTGCGCGAGAACATCGTGGGCGTGCGCGTCATCCGCGCATTTAACAAGGAGCGCCACGAGGAGCAGCGCCTGGACGAGGTGTTTAGCGATTACGCGGCCAATGCCATCAAGGTCAACCACCTGTTTGTGGGTCTCGACAGCTCCAGCTTCTTTTTGATGAATATCGCCGAGGTGGCGGTGCTGTGGGTGGGCGGCAACCGCGTGGGCGTCCACGCCATGCAAATCGGCAGCATCTCGGCCGTGCTGGAGTACGCGATCCTGATCCTATTCTTTGTGATGATGGCGCAGATGGTGATTCTGACGCTCCCGCGCGCCGCCGCATGCCTGAACCGTGCACAGCAGGTGTTGGAGATTGAGCCGAGCATCGTGGACGGTAAGCGCACGCTGGACACGTGCGCGGCGGAACCTGTTGACGGTGCCGACGCGGTGGCCGTGTTCGACCACATGTCGTTCCGTTTTGACGATGCCGACGAGGATACCCTGTGCGACCTGAGCTTTGCCTGTCGCCGTGGCCAGACCACGGCGATTGTAGGCTCGACGGGTTCGGGCAAGTCGACGGTGGCCAAGCTCTTGCTTCGCTTCCACGATGCCACGAAGGGCGCCATTCGCCTGAATGGCATCGATCTGCGCGACCTTTCGCAAGGTGAGATTCGCGGGCATATCGCTTACGTGCCGCAGAAGGCGTGGCTGTTCTCGGGCACGGTGGCGAGCAACCTGCGCTTTGGTAACAAGGACGCGACCGAGGCCGACATGCTCCATGCGCTGGAGGTTGCCCAGAGCACCTTTGTGCTCGATCAGCCCCAGGGGCTCGATACACCGGTATCCCAGGGCGGTACGAACTTCTCTGGCGGTCAGCGCCAGCGCCTGGCGATCGCCCGCGCACTCATGAAGCGCGCCGATCTGTATATCTTCGACGACAGTTTTTCGGCCCTGGACTTTAAGACCGATGCGGCACTGCGCCATGCGCTGCAGGACGAGACGCGCGATGCCGCGGTGCTCATCATCGCGCAACGTATCTCGACTATTTTGCATGCCGATCAGATCGTGGTGCTCAAAGACGGCGAGATCGTGGGCCTAGGCACGCACGACGAGCTCATGGAAACCTGCGAGGTGTACCGCGCTATCGCGGAATCGCAGATGAAGGGAGGTGAGTAGCATGACCGAGGAGCTCAAGAAGCAGGCCATCGCCGAGGATGCCGCGGTTGCAGAGACAGTTGAGGAGACGGGCGCCACACCCGGCCTGGACGAAGCCGCCAAGGCGGCGGAGCGCGAGGCTCGCCGCCAGGCACTCTACGAGGAAAACGAGCGCGCCGAGGACGAGCGCGCCCGCGCCGAGGCGGAACGCATGCGCGACGTTGACGACGAGGACGAGGACGAGACGCCCCGCGACACCTGGGCGACGGTGCGCCGCCTGTGGAGCGAAGCCGCCGGCGACCATTGGCGCTTCTATATCGTGTTCGCGAGCATCGTGTTCTATGTCATCTTTAACACCGCGGCGCCGGCTTACAGCGCCCGCGTGATCGATGAGCTGTGGGGGCACATGAAGCTGGCGTTTGCCAACAACACTACCTTCAGCATTACCTGGGAGAATTGCGGCAGGACCATCTTCATCTACTTTATGATCTGGACCGCCGCCGCCTCGTTCTACGCACTCCAGAGCTTTTTGATGTCGAGCGTTGCCGAGCGCCTCAACCTGCGCCTACGCAACCGCATCGCACAAAAGCTCAACCGTCTGCCGCTTGCCTACTTTGACGCGCATCGTCCCGGCGAGGTCGTCAGCCGTGCGACCAACGACTTGGACAAGATGTCCGAGAGCATGCAGCGCGGCTTGCTGCAGCTTCTGGTGTCGATCGGTACCGTGGTGGGCGCCGTGAGCGTGATGTTCGTGTTTAGTGTGCCGCTCACGCTTGTATTTTTGTTCTTTACGGCGCTTTCGCTGCTGGTGACGAAGGTCGTTTCGCGCCGCACGCACGATGTGACGGGCGAGCGCCAGGAGTGGGTGTCCAAGATTACGAGCGCGGTCGAGGAAGGCTACTCGGGCCGTCTGGTAATCCGTGCGTTTAACCGCGAGCGCCAGAGCTCTGCCGAGGTGCACGAGGCTTCGAAGGAGCTGGCGCGCGTGAGCACCAAGGCCGACTTTATGATTAACGCCGTCGGTCCCGCAGTGCGCTTTATCGGCCGCTTGGCGCAAATCGTGATTGCGCTTGTGGGCTGCAGCATGTTGGTTGCCGGGCATATGACCGTCGGCGTGTTCCAGGCGTTCTTCCAGTTTATCTACGAGGCATCCGAGCCCATGACGCAGCTGTCGTTTACCTTTAACTCGCTGCAGAGCGCGCTGGCGAGCGCCGAGCGCGTGTTCGACCTGCTCGACGAGCCCGAGATGGAAGCCGATCCGTTGCCGGCGGCCGCCGCCAAGCTGCCGGGCAAGGTGGAGGGCCGTGTCGCCTTTGAACACGTGCGCTTTGGATATTCGCCCGACAAGCCGCTTATGAGCGACGTGTCGTTTGCCGCCGAGCCGGGCCAAAAGATCGCGGTGGTGGGAACCACGGGCGCGGGCAAGACCACGCTCATCAATCTGCTCATGCGCTTCTACGAGATCGACGGTGGTCGCATTACCCTTGACGGTGTGGACACGAGCCGCATGGACCGCGGCGAGCTGCGCCAGCAGTTTGGCATGGTGTTGCAGGACGCCTGGCTGTTCGATGGCACCATTGCCGAGAACATCGCCTATGGCTGTCCCGAGGCGACGCGCGAGGAGATTGTCGCGGCCGCGCGTGCCGCTCAGGTCGATTTCTTTGTGCGCACTATGCCGCAGGGCTACGACACGCGTGTGGCTAACGATGCCGAGAGCATCAGCCAGGGTCAACGTCAGCTGCTGACCATCGCGCGCGTGCTGCTCAACAACCCGGCGATCCTCATCCTGGATGAGGCGACGTCGAGCGTGGACACGCGCACCGAGCTCGCCATCGGCCGTGCCATGGATGCGCTCATGCGCGGGCGCACGAGCTTTGTGATCGCGCACCGCCTGTCGACGATCGTCGATGCCGATCTCATCCTGGTCATGGATCACGGCAATATCATCGAGCAGGGTACGCACAAGGAGCTGCTGGCTGCCGAGGGCGCTTATGCCGACCTCTACCTAAGCCAGTTCGCATAAGGTGACAAAGGGGCAGTCCCGCATGTCACATCGAAAAGAAGGCGCGCCGGGGGCGGATTCCCTGGCGCGCCTTTTGTGATGGCGTCAATGATGTCGGTGGCCGTCCGCTTCTAGCGCTCGTCCACGAGCTTGGCGACGAGGGCTTTGAGCTCGGCCACCTCTTGCTCGAGTTCCTTGACGCGACGGGCGTTTTCGGTGATGCCCTGACGGTTGAGGGCGCTCTGCTCGGCGGCATCGTCGGGCATGTACTCGCGATGCTGCTTGGCGTCGAAGCTCTCCTCGAACACGCGGCAGCCGTTGCGCTTGATGATGCGCCCGGGCACGCCCACGACGGTGCAGTTGTCGGGCACGTCCTTGACGACGACCGAGTTGCCGCCGATTTTGACGTTGTTGCCGATGTGGATGTTGCCAAGCACCTTGGCGCCCGTGCCCACCGTGACATTGTTGCCCAGGGTGGGGTGGCGCTTGCCGGTCTCGTTGCCGGTGCCGCCGAGCGTGACGCCCTGGTAGAGCACACAGTTGTCGCCCACGATGGCAGTCTCGCCAATAACGACGCCCATGGCGTGGTCGATAAAGAAGTGCTTGCCGATCTGCGCGGCGGGATGAATCTCGACGCCGGTGATGTGGCGGGTGATTTGCGAGAGCACACGGGCAAGCGATCGATGGCCGTGTTCCCACAGCCAGTGCTCGGGCACGTGGTTCCACTTGGCGTGTAAGCCGGGGTAGGAAAGGAAGATGACCAGACCGTTTTGCGCAGCGGGGTCTTGCGCCTGGACGGTCTTGATGTCCTCTCGAATGGTGTTGATAAAGCTCACCGGCCGCCCTCCCTTAGCGCCGTGACAATGCGATTCAATAAAGTATAGCGATTCGCTAGGGATTAGGAAGGGCGATCTTGCTTTGCTTTGGGCGACAAGTGTCAGTTATGCAAACTTGCTGGTAATGGAGTCATGCTTTTGTGGGGTTGCGCACGAGGGGACGCCGCAACCGTATACTGGTCAACTTGGACGTGTCCGCGCCCACAACTGAGAGGTTTTACTTCATGGGTTTCATCAATTTTATCGCCGAGCTGCTTAAGGACCCGCGCACCGCGATCGCCAGCTGGATCGCCGCCGGCCCGCTTATGGCCTACGGCTGCGTGTTCCTAATCATCTTTATCGAGACGGGCGTGGTGTTCTTCCCGTTCCTTCCCGGCGACTCGCTGCTGTTTGCCTCGGGCTTCTTTGCCCATAATGGCGGCTTTAACATCGTGGCGCTTCTGGCCACCGCATGGGCCGCAGCCATCCTGGGCGATCAGTGCAACTTTATGATTGGCCACTTCTTTGGCCGCAAGATCATCGCCTCGGGCAAGGTAAAGGCCATGACGCCCGAGCGCATCAAAAAGTCCGAGGATTTCTTGGACAAGTGGGGCCATCTGGCCATCTTCCTCGGCCGCTTCTTCCCGTTCATCCGCACCTTTGTGCCTTTTATCGCCGGCATGGGCGGCATGCACTGGCGCAACTTTGTCGTCTTTAACGTGCTGGGTGGCATTACCTGGTCGACGGTCTTTACGCTGCTGGGTTACTTCTTTGGTGGCATTCCGTTTGTGCAGGAGCACTTTGAGCTGCTGATCATCGGCATTGTCGCCGTGTCGATCATCCCGACCGTGGTCGGTCTGGTTAAGGCTAAGCTCGGTAAAAAGAACGCCTAGTCCGAGCTTGTTTCCGGACGTTAATTCCAAGGCCCGTCATCGGATTCGATGGCGGGCCTTTTGTGTTGAAGGCAAATGAAAATACTTTACTTAGTTAAAGAAAAGCGTTTTATCCAAGGCGTGCGGGGAGTACAATCACCTGCATGCGAATCGACGTGCCATCGGCTTTGATGCTGCCCGCGTGTCCTGGCCCGGCTCTACGCTTCCGGGTATGCGACGTTGCGACGCGGCCGGCTTCGGTCCTTGCGTGCGGGTTCGCGAGTATGCAACCGTGTATGTAAGGAGCGACATATGACTGTCGAGAAGAAGGATATCGATTGGGGTGGCCTCGGCTTTGGCTACATGAAGACCGATTACAGCTACGAGGCCCATTGGAAGGACGGCGAGTGGGACGAGGGCGGCCTGACCACCGACCACACCCTGCATGTCTCCGAGTGCGGCGGCATCTTCCACTACTGTCAGGAGGTCTTTGAGGGCCTGAAAGCCTACACCGCCGAGGACGGCAGCATCGTCTGCTTCCGTCCCGACATGAACGCCGAGCGTATGTATAACTCTGCCCAGCGCCTCGAGATGCCCCCGTTCCCCAAGGACAAGTTTGTCGAGGCCGTCAAGCAGGTCGTCTCTGCCAACGCCGCATGGGTCCCGCCCTTCGGCTCCGGCGCAACCCTGTACGTGCGTCCGTTTATGATCGGCTCCGGTGACGTGATCGGCGTGGCTCCCGCTCCTGAGTACACGTTCCGCATTCTCTTGACCCCGGTCGGTCCGTACTTTAAGGGTGGCCTCAAGCCTGTCAAGCTGCGTGTTTCCGAGTACGACCGCGCCGCACCGCACGGCACCGGCAACATCAAGGCCGGCCTGAACTACGCCATGTCCCTGAAGCCCACGATGGAGGCTCACCGCGAGGGCTATGCCGAGAACCTGTATCTCGACTCCGAGTCCCGCACCTATGTCGAGGAGACCGGTGGCGCCAACGTCCTGTTCGTGAAGGAGGACGGCACGCTTGTCGTCCCGCAGTCGCACACCGACTCCATCCTGCCCTCCATCACCCGCCGTTCGCTCGTTCAGGTCGCTGAGGACCTGGGCATGACCGTCGACCAGCGTCCCGTCGAGTGGGCCGAGGTCAAGGCCGGCACCTTTGTTGAGTGCGGTCTGTGCGGCACCGCTGCCGTTATCTCCCCGGTCGGCGAGATCGACAACAAGGTCTACGGTGCCGACGAGACCGTGACCTTCCCGGCTGGCTACACCGAGATCGGCCCTGTGATGAAGAAGCTCCGCGAGACCCTGACAGGCATCCAGTCTGGTGCTGTTGAGGATAAGCACAACTGGGTTTACACCGTCGCGTAAGCTGTCTTAGCTGTCCGGCCCGAGGGCGACCTTCCTTTCCGGCGCGTCCTCGGACATGAAAGAACCCCCGCTGCGCACTACGTGCGGCGGGGGTTCTTTCGTCCTGCGGAGTGCGCCGGAAAGGAAGGTCGCCCTCGGGCCTGCGTTACCTCGGCGCTGCCGTTACGGGCA
>CAJJVE010000082.1:0-7362 GCA_905196265.1 uncultured Collinsella sp.
CCGTGCGCCTGGTCGCGACCGATTCCTTCCGACTGGCCGTGTGCGATACGCAGGTCGAGACCTCGACCCTCGAAGGTTCCTTTGAGCTCAACGTGCCTGCCGACGCCTTCAACGACGCCCTGAACATCATGGCCAGCCAGGCGACCATCATGATCGGCGCCACCGACACCCAGGTTGTCTTTGAGGCCGGCAACACCACCTACGTGTCGCGCCGCATCGAGGGCGTATATCCCAATTACAAGCAGCTCATCCCCGATTCGTGCGTGACGAGCGTCAAGATCGACGTAGCCGCCTTTAACGCCGCCCTTAAGCGTGTGGCCGTTATCGCGAGCGCCAACCCCGCCGTCAAGTTTGAGATTGACGTCGAGAACGGCCAGATGGGCCTGTCCTCCATTTCTAACGACCAGGACCTGGCGCAGGAGACGATTGATGTCGAGGCCGAGGGCGAGTCGGGCACCATCGCCTTCAACTACCACTACATCTTTGGCTGCCTCAATGCCCTGTCCAAGGAGAAGGAGATCACGCTGGAGCTCAAGAGCTATTCGCAGGCTGGCATCTTCAAGTCCTACGACAAGATCAACTACCTGTACCTGGTCATGCCGGTACGCATCTAACGCTGCCCATGACCATGTTCGCACGCGATCTTTCCGTTGCGCGCTATCGCAGCTTCGACAGTTATCGCCTTGCCCTGAGCGACGGTGTGACAGTGCTCGCAGGTCCCAACGCGGCGGGAAAGACCAACCTCATAGAGGCGCTGCAGCTACTGACGAGTGGCGCCTCGTTTAGGCATCCGACCGCAGCCGAGCTCGTGCACGACGGCGTGGGCTCATGCAAGGTCGAGCTGAGGCTCGAAGGCGATGGGCGCGTGCTGGACATGGGACTGAGCGTGGAAGATGGCAAGCGTTCGTTTAGTCGCAACGGCAAGCGCTGCGCTGCGTCCGGCGTGCGCGGGGTGCTGCCGAGTGTGCTGTTTTGCCCGGACCACCTGGATATGGTCAAGCGGGGTGCCAGCGTGCGCCGCACCGCACTTGATGACTTTGGCGTTCAACTGAGTGCGCGCTATGCCGATCTGGCTAGCGCCTACGGGCGCTGCGTGACCCAGCGCAATGCCCTGCTCAAGGAGAGCTGGTGCTGCCGCGAGATGCTCAGCGCCTGGAACGAATCGCTCGCCCGCGCCGGTTCGGTCCTGCTCGTGCATCGTCTAGCCCTGCTCGACCGGCTGTCGGTCCATGTGCGCGATGCCTATGACCACGTGGCATCCGGCGAGCCCGCCGGTGTGTCCTATGTGTCCACGCTTGGCGACCTGCCTCGCACCGAGGATCGCGACGAGCTCAGGGGCTGGGCGTATGAGCATATGCTCTCGGCGCTCGATGAGCGCGCCGACGAGGAGATTCGCCGCGGCGTGACGCTCGTGGGTCCGCATCGCGACGAGATTGAGTTTTCCGTCGCGGGCCGATCGGCCCGTTCATTTGCCAGCCAGGGCCAGCAGCGAACGCTAGTGCTTGCCTGGAAGGTGGCGGAAGTGGCCGTGGCGCGCGATATCCTGGGCACTGCGCCGCTGCTGCTTTTGGACGACGTGATGAGCGAGCTCGACGCCGGGCGCCGAGGCGCTTTTCTGCAGCTGATCGGTGATGATATCCAGACAGTCATAACCACCACCAATCTGGGGTATTTTACCGATGACCTGCTTGATCGAGCCAAGGTGGTGAGCATGGGTGAGACGTGCTAATTACGAGCGCGAGAACGGAACGGTTGCCTTTGGCGGCTTTTTGGATGCCGAGCGTCAGCGCATCCTGGCGGCCGCGACACCTGAGCGCCGCGCGCAAATGGAGGCTGCAGAGGAATCTCGTGCGGTCTATCACGCCTGGAATGCAGTGTGCTCGGGCACGCGCGAGGGGCGCCATGTGACGGGTCTGCGCTACCTGCCCGAGTCCAACGAACTGCTGGTGTACCTCGATTCGCCCTCATGGACGCAGGAGATGACGCTTTTGCGCGAGATTATCCGCGCGCGCATGGAGCGCGCCGGCGCGCACGTCGATGGGCTGGTGTTCAAGACAACCGCCCCCGGCCATACACCGCCCGCTGCAAAAGAGCGCCTGCGTCCGGCCGTGGCCGAGCGTCCGCCGGCTCCTCATGCCGACCTCAGCGATGCCGAGCGTGCCGAGATCGAGCACCAAGTGGCACCCATCGAGGACCAAAAACTGCGCGAGGCCCTCGAGAACGCCATGAGAGCCAGTGCCGAGTGGACCAAGGGCGTGCAGAGCAAAAAAGAGCCTTAAATCGCATCTGGTGGCCTTGTAGAGCCAAATACCCTCGCTCCCGAGGGTATTTTTTTACGATAAACTAGTAAGGCTATACACATTTTCTTAACTGAAGGAGGACGTGTGGCAAACGAAAACGATTACGATGGCGGCGAGATTAAGATTCTCGAAGGTCTCGAGGCCGTTCGTAAGCGCCCGGGCATGTACATTGGCTCGACGAGCGCCAGCGGTCTTCATCACCTGGTGTGGGAGATCGTTGACAACTCCGTCGACGAGGCCATGGCCGGTTTCTGCACCGAGATTCAGGTGACGGTCCACGCCGACAACTCCATCACGGTCGTCGATAACGGGCGCGGCATCCCCGTCGACGAGCATCCTATCAAAAAGATCCCGACGCTCGAGGTCGTCATGACGATCCTGCACGCCGGCGGTAAGTTCGATAACTCGGCCTACAAGGTCTCGGGCGGCCTGCACGGCGTGGGCATCTCCGTCGTCAACGCGCTGTCCAAGCGCGTGGTCGTACAGGTATGCCGCGATGGCAACATCTACGAGATGGAGTTTTCGCGCGGCAAGACCGTCAAGAAGATGGAGGTCGTGGGCACTTCGGAGACGACGGGTACCACCGTCACCTTCTGGCCCGACGACGAAATCTTCGAGACCTGCATCTACGATTTCGATACGCTGCACAACCGTCTGCAGGAGACGGCGTTCCTCAACAAGAACCTCAAGATCGTGCTGACCGACGAGCGCGAGGCGACTCCCCATGTGGAGGAGTTTTGCTATGCCGGCGGCATCATCGACTTCGTCAAGTTCCTCAACGAGGGCAAGGATGTCCCCGAGGCCTTTAAGGAGCCCATCTATATTGAGGGCAAATCGGATCCGGATGCGCCCGTGACCAAGATGGGCGAGGTCGAGGTGTCCCTGCAGTGGAATAGCGGCTACGGCGAGAACGTCATGTCGTTTGCCAACGACATCTACACCCCCGAGGGCGGCATGCACCTCGAGGGCTTCCGTACCGCACTCACCCGCGTGATTAACGATTACGCTCGCAAACAGAACCTGCTCAAGGAAAAAGACGCCAACCTGACCGGCGACGATGTGCGCGAGGGCCTGTCGGCCGTGATCTCGGTCAAACTGCCCGATCCGCAGTTTGAGGGCCAGACCAAGGCCAAGCTCGGCAGCTCCTATATGCGCGCGCTGACGCTCAAGATCATGACCGACGGTCTGGCCGATTACCTCGAGGAGCATCCCAAGCCCGCTCGCGAGATCGTCAAGAAGGCTCAACAGGCCTGCAGGGCGCGCAACGCCGCCCGCAAGGCGCGCGAGGCGACCCGCCGCAAGAGCCTGCTCGAGACGGCGTCGCTGCCCGGCAAGCTCGCCGACTGTTCGGTGCGCGACGCTGAGCTCACCGAGCTCTTTATCGTAGAGGGCGACTCGGCAGGCGGCTCGGCCAAGGACGGCCGTCGCCGAGACATCCAGGCGATCCTACCCCTGCGCGGCAAGATTTTGAACGTCGAGCGCGTGGGCGACCACCGTGCGTTCTCGAGCGACACTATCCAGTCACTCATCACCGCGATCGGCTGCGGCGTCACGACGAGCGCCGGCGACGGCGGCGACTTCGACATCACCAAGGCGCGCTACCACAAGATCATCATCATGACCGATGCAGACGTCGACGGTGCGCACATCCGCATCCTGCTGCTGACGTTCTTCTACAAGTACATGCGCCCGTTGATTGACGCCGGCTATGTTTACGTCGCTTGCCCGCCCATCTTTGGCATCAAGGTGCGCAACAAGATTCACTACGTGTATCCCAACGGCCGCCAGCCCGAAGACGAGATCCTGCGCGACACCATCCAGAGCCTGGGACTGAACCCCGACGACAACGACGAGGACGGCAAGGCCAAGGATGGCAAGATCACTAAGAAGCGCAAGGGCTACACCGTCCAGCGCTACAAGGGCCTGGGCGAGATGGACCCCAAGCAGCTTGCCTCGACGACGATGGACCCCAAGACCCGCATTCTGCAGCGCGTGTCGATCGAGGACGCCGTGGTGGCAGACCGCGCCGTGCGCGAACTGATGGGTTCCGAGGTCGGCTATCGCCGCGAGTACATCGAGAAGCATGCCCACGACGCACGATTCTTAGACGCCTAATCCCTGCGGCTTTCCCAGTCACCGCACCTTCGCCCTCAATCGTCGGTCGCGTACCCAAGTACGCTTCCCTCCTCTTTCGGGCGAATCTGCGGCACCTGGAAAAGCCGTCTCCGTGGTAGGGAACTAATGGACCACGCAAACCATGAGGAGGTAACGTGGCAGACGATATCAACAACAACGAGGGTATGGACGAGGCCGGCGATGCCGGCATGCCCGACGATCTGAAGCGCCTGCTTGCCCGTGCTGAGCAGGGCGAGGACGGCGATCCGGACGCCTATAACCCCGATGCCGATGATGATGAGGAAGAGGATGACGACGCCGAGCTCGAGGAGAGCTTTGGCGAAGTCGACCGTGGCGCCTCGGCCGGCGAGGACATCAACGGCGGCCAGCTCCAGATTTCGGAGTTTGGCCGCGAGATGAAGCAGTCGTTCATCGAGTACTCGATGTCGGTCATTACGGCGCGCGCCCTGCCAGACGTGCGCGATGGCTTAAAGCCGGTGCACCGTCGCATCCTGTACGCAATGAACGAGAGCGGCATCTATCCCAACCGTCCGCACAAGAAGTCGGCCTGGACGGTCGGCGAAGTTATCGGTAAGTACCATCCGCACGGCGACTCCGCGGTCTATGAGGCAATGGTTCGCCTGGCACAGTGGTTCTCCATGCGCACGCCGCTCATTGACGGGCACGGCAACTTCGGCAACATCGACGGCGACGGCGCCGCCGCCATGCGTTACACCGAGAGCCGCCTGGCAAAGCCCGCCATGGAGCTCCTGCGTGACCTACAGAAGGACACCGTCGACTGGCAGCCCAACTACGACGAGTCGCTCGCCGAGCCCCAGGCACTGCCCGCGCGTTTCCCCAACCTGCTGGTCAACGGCAGCCAGGGCATCGCCGTCGGCATGGCCACCAACATAGCCCCGCACAACCTCACCGAGGCGATCGAGGCCACGTGCTACCTGATCGACAATCCCGACGCCACCGTCGACGAGCTCATGCAGATCATGCCCGGTCCGGACTTCCCCACCGGTGCCATCATTATGGGCAGCGCCGGCATTAAGCAGAGCTACGAGACCGGCCGCGGCTCCATCACCGTGCGCGCCAAGGCTCATGTGGAGTCCACCAAAACCGGCCGTAGCCGCCTGGTCTTTACCGAGATTCCCTACATGGTCAACAAGGGCACCCTGCAGGAGAAGATCGCCCAGCTCGTCAACGACAAGCGCATCGAGGGTATCTCGGATATGCGAGATGAGTCCAACCAGAAGGGTATCCGTCTGGTCATCGAACTCAAAAAGGGCGTTATCCCGCAGGTCGTGCTCAACAACCTGTACAAGTACACCTCGCTGCAGACGACCTTTGGTGCCAACAACCTGGCGCTTGTCAACGGCGTCCCCAAATGCCTGAGCCTGCGCGAGATGCTGCAGCACTATATCGACCACCAGGTCGACGTCGTCACCCGCCGCACCCGCTTTGACCTCAAGAAGGCCCAGGCGCGTGCCCATATCCTCGAGGGCTACCTGATGGCTCTCGACCATATCGACGAGGTCATCAGCATCATCCGCTCCTCGCAGACCGACTCTGAGGCCAGCAGCCGCCTGATCGAGCGTTTTGGCTTTACGCCCGAGCAGACCACGGCCATCCTCGAGATGAAGCTGCGCCGCCTGACCGGCCTGGAGCGTGACAAGATTCAGGAAGAGCTGGACGGCTTGCGCCGCGCCATCGCCTACTACGAGGACCTGTTGGCGCACGAGGAGAAAATCCTGGGCGTCATCAAGGAAGAGATGCGCGAGATTTCCAAGAAGTTCGGCGACAAGCGCCGCACCGAGATCAGCCATGTCGAGAAGGACCTGGACGTCGAAGATCTGATTGCCGACGAGGACATGGTCGTGACCATCACCCACACCGGCTACGTCAAGCGCATCCCGGTGGCCGCCTATCGCGCCCAAAAGCGTGGCGGCAAGGGCGTGTCGGGCGTCAACCTTAAAGAGGACGACGTTATCGACGAGATGTTTATCGCATCCACACACGAGTACGTGCTGTTCTTCTCGAGCAAGGGCAAGGTCTATCGCCTGAAGGTGCACGAGCTGCCGGTTGGCACGCGCCAGGCGCGCGGCACCGCGATCGTCAACCTGCTGCCTTTCGAGGAGGGCGAGAAGATCGCGAGCGTCATCAGCTGCCGCGAGTTCCCCGCCGACGAGTACCTGATGTTTGCCACCAAGAGTGGCATGGTCAAGAAGACCGTGATGAGCGCCTACGACCGTAGCCGCCGCGACGGCCTGATCGCCATCAACCTGAGGGACGACGACGCGCTGCTCGCTGTGCGTCGCGTGCGCGAGGGTGACAAGATCATCATGGCAACCACCGCGGGCAAGGCGATTATGTTCCCCGAGGACCAGGTGCGCGCCACTGGTCGCGATACCAGCGGTGTCCGCGGCATTGGCATGAAGGAAGGCGTGAGCGTTCTTGGTATGGAGATTACCAACGGTAACGGCGACCTGTTTGTCATTACCGAGCGCGGCTACGGCAAACGCACGCCGGTCTCGGATTACCCGGAGCAGAACCGCGGCGGTCAGGGTGTCTACACCATCCAGATGACCGAGCGCAAGGGCAACCTCGCCGCCATGAAGACGGTGGGCCCGCAGCATGAGCTGTTCATCGTGACGGAGGGCGCGACGGTCATTCGCGTCAAGACCGACGAGATCAGCCAAACCGGTCGCGCCACCCAGGGCGTCAAGATGATGGCCGTCGACGACAACGACCGCATCTGCGCCGTAGCCCGCATGACGGCCGCCAAAGAGAAGCCCGAAGGCGAAGGTGCCGAGGCCGCAGCCGACGCCGAAGAGGCCCCAGTCGACCTTGGCGACGGCAACGACATGCCAGAAGATCTCCTCGACGAGTAAGAGGAACTAGCTGGTAGGAAATATCAGACCCCATATATCGGCGGTCGGCG
>CAJJVE010000083.1:0-7323 GCA_905196265.1 uncultured Collinsella sp.
CGGCGTGGCCCATACCGTAGATGAGGCCCGTGCCGTCGAAGGCCTGCTTGTCGAGAATCTTGCCCAGGTAGGCTGCGACCTCGTCCTCGTCCTCCCAATTGGAAACATGCGCACGGATGTCCTCGTGCATGGACACGACCTTGGCGTTGGCGCCGCCGTGGCGCGGGCCCTTGAGCGAGCCGATGGCCGCGGCGTAGGCGGAATACGGGTCGGTGGCCGAGGAGGACAGCACGCGGCAGGCAAACGTGGAGTTGTTGCCGCCGCCGTGCTCGGCATGCAGCATGAGCATCACGTCGAGCAACATGGCTTCGTCGCGGGTGAATGCCATGCCGCCGCGGAGCACCTGCAGGATGGTCTCGGCGGTGGAGAGGCCGGGTGTGGGGTGCGGTACATGAACCTCGGAGCCACGGCGCTTGGCGACCGAGGCCATATGCGCGAAGGCGGCGATGCGGGGGAGACGGGCGAGCATGGAGATGGCGACGTCGATTTCGTGCTCGGGTGTAATGGCGTCGGGCTCGGCGTCGAAGGCGTAGAGCAGCAGCACGGCGCGCTGAAGCACATTCATGATGCTCGACGACACCGTGGTCATGGGGAACTCGCGGACGTACTCGTCGCTCAGGTGCCTAAAAGCGCCCAGACGTTCGCAAAAACCGTCAAGCTCTTCCTTGGTGGGCAGAGAGCCCGTGATGAGCAGATAGGCGATCTCTTCGTAGCCGTAGCGATTTTCGGCCTGGGCATTGTTGACCAGATCCTCGATGCTGTAGCCGCGAAGCGTGAGCTTGCCCTGATCGGGCACGACCTTTCCGTCGACCTTGTTGTAGCCGTGCACATCCGAGATGCGAGTGAGGCCCGCGACCACGCCCGAGCCGTCGGCATTGCGCAGGCCGCGCTTGACATTGTGCTCGACAAACAGGCCCTCGTCATAAGGGTCGGTCGGCAGGCCGTGGTAGAGGTTTTCGCTCTCAGACGAAATCTGGCGGCTTGCTTCGTAATCCAGAACAAGGCGGCTCAAGTGGTCATCGAAGCGGTAATAGATTTTCTTGGCGTCGTAGGCCATGCGCGCTCCTCTCCGGGCCGCATCGGGGTGACTTGCATGGGCATGCGCGCGTCAGGCTATCCCCAGCGGCTTGTTCGCTACAGGCGGTACATAAAGTTAAAGACGTCCTCGCGCTGGATGGACACGTTGACGCCCGAAAGCTCGCCGGCCTCGGCCAGCGCCTTCTGCAGCTCGGCGAAGTCGAGCTTGGACTCGGCGGTATCGGCCAGCATGGTCATGGTGAAGATGTCCTCGATAATGGACTGCGTGATGTCGCGGATGTCGACGTTGGCCTCGCCTAGGACACGGGTGACGCCGGCGACGATGCCGGGGCGGTTCTTGCCAAGGACGGTGATGACGATACGGGAGGACGAGATCTCGGCCATGGGAAACCCTTTCGCGTGGTTGCGGCGCGCGCGGGGCGCTCCGCTACGGTACAGTGTTCATCATTGTACCTGTCTGGCGCCAAAAGGAGCGTGCTTGCTGCGGCGTTACACGTCTGCAACATGGATGAAGGCTCGATGGGGTGCGTGCTCGCTGCGGTTGGCCACGCCGCATTGCGCAAAGACCGTGAACCTTTTGTGGGACGTGCAGCGCCGTGGTAACATAACCGAGTTTGTTGTCTTGGTCGGAAACCAAGACGCCTTATGCGCTGATCGGTAACCAGCGCCTGACTAATAAGGAGTCCTACCATGAAGCAGGGTATCCATCCCCAGTATGTCGAGTGCACGGTGACGTGCTCCTGCGGCAACACCTTCAAGACGCACGCTACCGTGTCCGAGATGAAGGTCGAGCTTTGCAACGAGTGCCACCCGTTCTACACCGGCCAGCAGAAGTTCGTCGACACCGGTGGACGCGTCCAGCGCTTCGCCGACAAGTTCGGTGGCGCCGCTGCCGCCCAGCTCAAGAAGGCTGAGGAGGCCAAGGCTGCCAAGGCCGCCAAGGCTGCTGAGGCCGAGGCCGCTCGCAAGGCCGCCGCTGAGGCTAAGGCTGCCGAGAAGGCTAAGCGTGCCGCTAAGTTCGCCGAGGAGGCTGCCAAGCAGGCCGCCGAGGCTCCCGCAGAGGCTCCCGTCGAGGAGGCCGCTGCCGAGGCCGAGACCACCGAGGCTGCTGAGTAAATAGCTCGCCGCGGAATCGCTCGCATTCATGGCATAAGGGCCGTGCATCCGTTTGGGTGCGCGGCCCTTTTCCTTTATTGGTGCAAACGAACCTGTCTCCATGGCACCAGATTGGTACGAAGGGGACGGATTGGTTTGCGCCAAATGGCAGAGAGACAGCGTTTTCCCAGATAAAAGCTGCCAAATTAAACCAGCCCCTTTTTGGCAGGTTGGTCGTAGTTATTACGTGGCGGTCGAGGTCGACCGTATAGGCCGCGCCTTGTTTGGCTAAAGTACAATCATCTGTGTTTAACTCGCCCGCAGCTGCACGGCGTGGGCGATGGCCAAAAAGGAAAACCACATGGGATTCATGTCAAAGCTGCTGTCCTTTGGATCCGATAAGGACCTTAAGCGCTACTACAAGATCGTCGATCAGATCAACGGTCTTGAGCCCCAGTTTGAGAAGATGACCGAGGAGGAGCTCCGCGCCCAGACCGATAAGTTCCGCGAGCGTTACGCCAACGGCGAGTCGCTCGACGACATGCTTCCCGAGGCTTTTGCCACCGTGCGCGAAGCTTCCAAGCGCACCATGGGCATGCGTCACTTTGATGTACAGCTCATCGGCGCCATGGCGCTGCACGAGGGCCACATCGCCGAGATGAAGACCGGCGAAGGCAAGACCCTCGTCTCCACGCTGGCCGGCTATCTCAACGCTATCGCCGGTAAGGGCGTGCATGTCGTCACCGTCAACGACTACCTGGCCAAGCGCGACTCCGAGTGGATGGGTCGCATCTACAAGTATCTGGGCATGACCGTCGGTCTGCTGCAGAACAACATGCCGCTCGAGCTTAAGCGCCCAGCCTACCAGGCCGACGTCACGTACGGCACCAACTCCGAGTTCGGTTTCGATTATCTGCGCGACAACATGGTTACCCGCCCCGAGCAGCGTGTTCAGCGCGGCCACAACTACGCCATCGTCGACGAGGTCGACTCCATCCTGATCGACGAGGCCAGAACGCCGCTCATCATCTCGGGCGCCGGCACCAAGTCCGCCAGTACTTACAAGGACTTCGCGCGCGCCGTGCGCGGCCTTGAGCGCGGTGAGGACGTCTCGCACGACATGCTCACCGCCACCGAGGACGTGGAGCCCACGGGCGACTTCGTCATGGACGAGGCCAAGCACACCATCGCCGCCACCGAGCGCGGTCTTAAGAAGATTGAGCGCCGCTTGGGTATCGATGACATCTATGCCGATCTCTCCGGCCAGCTGGTCAACCACCTGCAGCAGGCGCTGAAGGCCCAGTACATGTTCCACCGCGACAAGCAGTACGTGGTCACCAACGGCGAGGTCAAGATCGTCGACGAGTTCACCGGTCGTATCATGGAGGGTCGTCGCTATTCCGAGGGCCTGCACCAGGCCATCGAGGCCAAAGAGGGCGTGCTCGTGCGCGAGGAGAACCAGACCCTTGCCACCATCACCCTGCAGAACTACTTCCGTCTCTATGACAAGCTCTCCGGCATGACCGGTACGGCACTCACCGAGGACGCCGAGTTCCGCGAGATTTACAAGCTACCCGTCGAGGTTATCCCCCCCAACAAGCCCGTGCAGCGTGTTGACCACGAGGACCTGGTGTACCGCACCATCCAGGCCAAGTACAACGCCGTTGCCGACGACGTCGAGCGACGTCACGCCAAGGGCCAGCCGGTCCTGGTGGGCACCGTCTCCATCGAGAGCTCCGAGAAACTGTCCGCCGCCCTCACTAAGCGCGGTATCGCGCACGAGGTCCTCAACGCTAAGCATCACGAGCGCGAGGCTCATATCGTTGCCCAGGCCGGACGCTACGGCGCCGTGACCATCGCTACCAACATGGCTGGTCGTGGTACCGACATCCTGCTGGGCGGCAACCCCGACGAGCTGGTGCGCGAGCGCCTTGAGTACGAGGGCCTGACCATGGAGGACGTGACGCCCGAGCAGCTCGAGCAGTTTAACGCTGAGGCCAAGGAGACCTGCAAGGCCGAGCGCGAGCGCGTGCTTGCCGCCGGCGGCCTGACCGTCATCGGCACCGAGCGCCATGAGTCCCGTCGTATCGACAACCAGCTGCGCGGCCGCTCCGGTCGTCAGGGCGATCCGGGCGAGACCCAGTTCTACCTGTCGCTCGAGGACGACCTCATGCGCCTGTTCGGCGGCGACAGGATGGACCGCGTCTCCAAGATGATGGTCACGGCCGACATGGGCGACGACATGCCCATCCAGCACAAGATCATTTCCAAGGCCGTCGAGAGCGCCCAGCACAAGGTCGAGAGCATCAACTTCTCCATGCGTAAGAGCGTCCTTGAGTACGATGACGTCATGAACAAGCAGCGCCAGGTCATCTACGCCGAGCGTAACAAGATTCTGGATGGCAAGGACCTGACCGGCCACATCACCGAGGTCATGCACGACACCGTGTACCGCTGCGTGCAGGAGTTCTGCACCAAGGACAGCCACGATGGCGAGCGCGATCTCGAGGGCCTGCGCAAGTGGGTCGTGGAGCTGACCGGCCATATCGATACGCCCAAGTTCCCTGACGAGGATTACGAGGCCCTGGCTGCCGATGTCCTGGCCTACGTTGAGAAGTGCTACAACATGAAGGCCGAGCGCCTGGGTGAGGACCTCATGCGCGAGCTCAACACCCAGGTCATGCTGCGCGTCATCGATACCCGCTGGATGAACTACCTGCAGGAGATGGACTATCTTAAGACCGGCATCGGACTGCGCGGCTTTGGTCAGCGCGACCCGCTGGTCGAGTACAAGACCGAGGCTTATGGCGCGTTCCAGATGCTCGTCGACACCATGTACGAGGATTACCTGCGCACCGTCCTGCGCATCGAGATCAAGGCCGCCCCGCAGGCCGTGGGGCACAAGGAGGACCCCGCGCTCGAGGGTGCGCGCTTCTCCGGCCCCGCCGACGTCGATGGCGACAACGGCAGCTCGGTGCTGCGCAAGCAGGCACAGGTTCAGGCTCGTACGGCCGTCCAGGGAGGCCCGGCTGCTGTCAACAACGGCGGCAAGGTGACCACCTACCGCAAGTCCGAGAGCGATGACCCTTATGTCAACGTGGGCCGCAACGACCTTTGCCCCTGCGGCAGCGGCAAGAAGTTCAAGTACTGCCACGGCAGGAATCGTTAATGGCCGAGGCTTTAGAGGTAACGCCCGCCGAGCTGGACGCGTTTGCGGACCGGCTCGGCGAGGTCGAGTCGTATCTTCATTTGGACGAGAAGCGCACGCGCGTGACTGAGCTCGAGGCCAAAAGCGTGGCCCCCGGCTTTTGGGATGACGCCGACGCCGCTCGCGCCACCATGGAGGAGATCGCACGCGCCAAGGAAGATATCGCTGCCGTGGATACCGCGCGCGGCGAGCTATCTGACGCCCGCGCGGCGCTGGAGCTTGCCGAGGAGATGGGCGACGACCCCGATGCCGCCGCATTGCGCGAGGAGGCTGCCACGACGGCAGAACGCCTGGCCCGCGCCATCGACGAGCTCGAGCTTTCGAGCTGGTTTACCGGTGAGTTCGATCACGGCGACGCGATTGTGACCATCAAGCCCGGACAGGGCGGCCTGGAGGCACAGGACTGGACCTTCATGCTCTTTAAGATGTACATGAAGTACTGCCAGCGTCGCGGCTGGAAGGTCACGATTAACGACTGCCCCGCTGCCGAGGTCATCGGCATTGATCGCGCGACCTTTACCGTCGAGGGCAAGGACGCGTTTGGCATGCTGCGCGCCGAGGCCGGCGTCCACCGTCTGGTGCGCATTAGCCCCACCGACGACAAGAAGCGCCGCCAGACCACGTTTGCCGGCGTCGAGGTCATCCCCGTGCTGCCTGACGATATCGACATCGAGATCAATCCCGACGATATCCGCGTGGACGTGTATCACGCGAGCGGCCCGGGCGGCCAGGGCGTCAACACCACCGACTCCGCCGTACGCGTGACGCATTTTCCCAGCGGCATCGTTGTCACTTGCCAAAACGAGCGCAGCCAGATTCAAAACAAGGCCGCGTGCATGCAGATTCTCAAGGCCCGTCTGTACGAGATCGAGCTCGAGAAGCGCGCCGAGGCGCTCGACGAGATTCGTGGACCCAAGACCACGATCGGGTTTGGCAACCAGATTCGCAGCTACGTGCTCTACCCGTACCAGATGGTCAAGGACCTGCGTACGGGCGTGGAGACCAGCAACGTCGAGGCCGTTCTCGACGATGGCGATCTGGATCCGTTTGTGATCGGCTACCATCGCTGGGCAACCGGCAACGCCGATGCGGAGGGCTCGGACGCCTAGGCACATGGTTGGCTCCGGGTCGATGCAAACACTTCGCAGGGGTGGTATTTGCTCGGTGAATCGGTAGAATCGAATACAGCAAGAAGTTCAAAGCGCACTCGTTTGGGTGCGCTTTTTTGAGGGAGGCAGCATGGCATATCGTCTGGACATCAAGCGCATTCTTTCGCTGAACTTCTTTCACGATCTGCCCAAGATTATGCTGGGCTGCGCTCTGGCCGCTATCGCGACGGACCTGTTTTTGATCCCCAACGGTCTTGCTGCCGGCGGCGTTACGGGTCTCGCCACGATTATCCAGGCGGTCGGCGCCTCGCATGGCATCTCGCTGCCTGTCGGTATCCAGACCATCGTGATGAATGCCTTGCTGCTGCTGGTCGTTATGCGCGAGGGTGGCATGTTCTACGTGGTACAGACGGCGACGGGCTTTGTGCTGCTGGGCTTCTTCACCGACCTGTTTGCTCCGTTTGTGGCGCCGCTGGCGCATGCCGATCTGATGCTGCCCGCTATGTGGGGCGGCATTATCACGGGTATCGGCTACGGCATGGTGCTGCGTGCCGGTGCCAACACTGGCGGCTCTGACACTATCGGTCAGATTATCTCGCGCAATACGTCACTACCGGTGGGCTCCACCGTCATGGCGATCGACGTTGCCGTCTGCGCGCTGTCGGCCCCGGTCTTCTCGGTCGAAAACGCGCTGTATGCGGGCCTTTCGATGGTCATTAGCGGCTACGTGATCGATGCCGTGGTCGACGGCGGCAACAGGCGCCGTATGGTGCTCATCATCTCGGACAAGTTTCCCGATATCGCGGCCGACATCATGTATGGCCTGGGTCGCGGCTGCACCAAGTTTAAGGCGACCGGTATGTACTCGGGCGC
>CAJJVE010000084.1:0-7282 GCA_905196265.1 uncultured Collinsella sp.
CGCTTTTTGTTTTACGTGAGCTGGGTATAAGCATCACCACAGTCAACTGCTTTAGAAGCAAGGAGTGCATATGAGCACGTACGCAATTAAGGCTGACAAGTTCTTCTTGCCGGCAGGCCCGCAACTGGGCGGCTATCTTATGGTCGAGGATGGCGTCTTTGGCGCCTGGCAGGCCGACGAGCCCTCTTGCGAGATTAAGGACTACACGGGATCGTGGATCGCACCGGGTATGGTCGATACTCACATCCATGGCTTCTACAACCACTCAACTACCGATAACGATCCCGAGGGCATCGATATCAGCTCGACCGAGCTCGCCCGTCGCGGCACCACCAGCTGGCTGCCCACGACGTTCACCGATGGCGTCGAGCAGATCAAGGACGCCTGCGCCGCCATCGCTCAGGCGGACGAGGGCCGCGGCCCCGACTTCTGCGGTGCTCGCATTCAGGGCATCTACCTGGAGGGCCCCTTCTTTACCATGAAGCACGTGGGCGCGCAGAACCCCGCTTACCTGATCGATCCCTCCGAGGAGGTCTTCGATCAGTGGCAGGAGGCTGCGGGTGGTCGCATCGTCAAGAGCGCCATGGCGGCCGAGCGCGACGGTGCCGCTGCTTATGCGGCTGCTCTGAATGCCAAGGGTGTGGTGACCAGCATCGGTCACTCCGACGCCACCTACGATGAGTGCATCGCCGCCATTAACGCCGGTGCCAGCTGCTTTACGCATACCTATAACGGTCAGCGCGGGCTGCATCACCGTGAGCCCGGTGTCGTGGGCGCTGCCATGTCCACGCCCGAGACCTACGCCGAGATCATCTGTGACGGCAAGCACGTTAACCCTGCCGCCATCAAGGCGCTGCTGCAGGCAAAGGGCTGGCAACACACGGTGCTCATCACTGACTGCCTGGGCTGCGGCGGCATGCCCGAGGGCAGCTACACCAGTGGTGGCATGGACGTCATCATGAAGGACAACCTGTGCTGGCTCGCCGACGGCAAGAGCATTGCCGGCTCGGTGCTCACGCTTGCCCAGGGCGTCAAGAACATCGTTGACTGGGGCATCGCCAGCGCCGATATCGCCATTCGCATGGCAACCGAGGTGCCGGCACGCTCCGCGCACATCGAGGATAAGTGCGGCAGCATCATGCCGGGTCGCGACGCCGACTTTGTCGTGTTCGACCATGAGCTTACCCTCGTCGAGACGTATGTTGGCGGCCAGAGCGTCGGCAACGCCTTTACCGAGTAACGATAGAAAAAGACGGCGGGCCCGAATCTGCTCGGACCCGCCGTATGGGTTAAACGCTCAAAAGCACCTTCACAGTTACAGCTTGTTAGCGATCTTCTTTGCCGTGCGCTTGACGCCGGCCACCAGGCCTCCTGCAGGATGCTCCTTCTCGTATGCTAGGCGCTTCTCGCGCTTGGCGTACTCTTCGACGATGATGTCGCCATACTCGTCTTCGATCTTGTCGAAGAAGTCGACGGCGCCCTTAATTTCCTCAGCGGTTGGGTGTCCCTTTTGGACACCGCCGGCGAGTTTGAACGGCCCCCACGTATCAAAGCCGGGGCAGCCGTAGACACCCATAAAGATGGCCTGCCTCATGCGGCAGATGCCATCGATATCCTTGCCGTACCACTTGTTTTTGCCACCGTAGGTCATAAGGCCAAACACCTTGTCCTGCGGCTGCAGCACGTTCGTGAGCACGCGTGCCATGTCCTTGTCGATCTCGGAGTAATAGATGCCCGTGGCGACACCGATCAGATGATATTCGTGCAGGTTGGGATACTCGTTTTTACCGAGCGCCTTGACGTCGAGGGTATCGATCTCGGGGTGTGCCTCGACGATGGCGTCCACGAGCTTTTTCGTATTGCCGTGATGGCGCGAGGCGTAGAGGATGATGGTTCGCATAAGAAGGCCTTTCAGCTGTAATTGCATCAATGTCTGTATGGTACCCCGTTACATGGCTGGGATACCGGACGCATCGATGAACGTGCGGGTTTGTCCTTTGGTTAGGGCCGAGACGGGTACTTGCGAGCAAAAAGCAGTTGTTCGAAAGGATGGGCAATGGAATACGCTCTCTCCAACGATTCGATTTCTATTAAGGTGTCCACGGCTGGTGGTTCGTTTACCTCGATCGAGGCCGGAGGTCGCGAGTATCTGTGGCAGGGCGATCCCGCCGTGTGGTCCGGCCAGGCACCGATTTGCTTCCCGATTTGCGGAGGCTTGCGCGATAACAACGCCATGACGTTTGCCGGGCATCATGTAAAGCTCGCTCGCCATGGGTTTGCGCGCAAACAGGAGTGGAAGCTGCTGAGCCAGAGCGAGAACGAGCTGGCGATGTGCCTGGCTTCGGAGGATAACGCCGCGCTGCTGAGCGATTATCCGTATCCGTTTAAGCTTGTCGCCCGCTATACGCTCGAGGACGCTGCCGTGCGCGTTTCCTACGAGGTCACCAACGAGGGAACCGAGGACATGCCGTTCTTTATTGGCGGTCATCCCGGCTTTAGGTGTCCGCTCGATGAGGGCGAGGCCTATACGGACTACGAGTTGTGCTTTGAGAAAGACGAGGCTGCGGAGCTCTGCACCGCCGTTCCCTCGACTGGATTGATTGACGTGGCAAACCGCTCCAAGAACCCCATGGTGGGAAAGACGCTGCCCCTGTCGCACGAGCTCTTCGATTTTGCCATCTTTGACGTGCTCGAGAGCCGCCAGGTCACGCTTTCTAAGAAGGGGGAGGACAAGGGCGTCCGCCTGAGCTTTGAGGGCTTCCCGTATCTCATTGTGTGGAGTAAGCCCGAGGGCGATTTTGTGGCAGTTGAACCCTGGGGCGGCCTCTCGACCTGCTCCGATGAGGACGACGTACTTGAGCATAAGCGAGGCTGCCTTGTCGCCAAGCCCAAGGAGACCGTCGTTCGCTCGTTCACGATTGAGATTCTGTAATTCCGTTTTGTCGACTCGTATCGCGAGGCATAAGGAGCCTGCGAGATAAGGAGCTAAAAATGATCCTCACCGTTACGATGAACCCGTCTGTCGATACGCGCTATCAGCTCGATGAGCTCATTATCGACGACGTTAACCGTGTGACGCCCGAAAAGACCGCTGGCGGCAAGGGCCTCAACGTGGCCCGTGTGCTGGGTCAGCTGGGCGACGACGTTGTGGCGACCGGTCTGCTCGGTGGCCACATGGGCGCCTACATGGCTGAGCTCATGGATGCCAACGGCATTAAGAATGATTTTGTACCCATCAAGGGCGAGACTCGTATTTGCCTCAACATCCTCCACGCCGGCAACCAGACCGAGCTGCTCGAGAGCGGCCCGACGATTGCCCCCGAGGAGCTCGATGCCTTTACCGCCAAGTTTACTGAGCTTGCGGGCAAGGCCGCTGTCGTTACCATCTCGGGTTCGCTACCCCGCGGTGTCGAGGCAGACTACTATGCCAAGATCACGGGCATTGCCGAGAACGCCGGTGCCAAGGTGCTGCTCGATACCTCGGGTGCTTCGCTCGAGGCCGCCCTTAAGTCCGAAATTAAGCCCGAGCTGGTCAAGCCTAACCTGACCGAGATCAACGGCCTTTTGGGTACGAGCTTTACCACCGACGATGTGGACGAGCTCCGCGCCGCGCTCGCCTCTGATGCCCGCTTCTCCGATATCCCCTGGGTCGTCGTGTCCATGGGCGCTGCCGGCTCCATTGGCTTCCACAATGGCCGTGCGTTCCGCGCAAAGACGCCCGATATCCCTGCCGTTAACGCCACGGGCTCTGGTGACTCCACTATCGCTGGCTTCGCGCATGCCATTGCTGCTGGCGCGGACGACGAGACGGTGCTGCGTACCGCCAACACCTGCGGCAAGCTCAATGCCATGGATCCTATGACTGGCCACTTGGTCATGGATTGTTGGGACGAGGTCTACAACGGCGTTGTCGTGACCGAGCTGTAGGAGCTTGTGCTGCGGCCCCGGCATCGCTTGCTAGCTCATGTCGACGACAAGTGCAGTAGCATTATGCCGGGGCACGACTCCGACTTTGTCGTGTTCAGTCCCGACCTTACCCTGGTCGAGACGTATGTGGGCGGCAACAGCTTTGGTAATGCGTTTGCCGAGTAGCCGCCAAGGAAACGATCCGAGAGGGGATTTAGATGATTTACGGTGCATTGGGCGATATCGAGGAGTATCGCGGAATGCTCAAGGGCCTCGACGTGCTGATCGACTGGCTCGAGGAGAACGACCCGGCGCAGCTCGAGGTCGGCAGCCATCCGATTCTGGGCGACAAGGTCTATGCGAACGTCATGGCTCCCACGACGCGTCCCGAGGCCGAGGCTCACTATGAGACGCATCAGCGCTATCACGACCTGCAGATCGATGTCGAGGGTCGCGAGGCCTTTAAGGTTGCCACGGGCAGCCTGACGTTGGTTCAGGAGTTTGACGAGAAGGACGACTACGATCTGGTCGATTCCGACGCTTCGATCGCCGGCGATCTTGCCGACGACAAGTTCGCGCTGTTTGTTGCCGGCGAGCCTCACATGCCCACGCTCGAGTTCCCGGGCGATGGCGCACAGCCGGTCAAGAAGATCTGCTTTAAGCTGCTTGCAGACGCTTACTGGGAGGAGTAGCGCACTGCTCGGCTGAGCTGCTCGTCTGATGACGTGATTCCATTGAGGAGCGCGCTTGAGCCCCGTTAATCGCGGTTCCCTTGGGGATTGCGGTTGGCGGGGCTTTTTTGTTGAGTAGGGGAGTTGCCGGCGGCGTTTTGCTTGGATTTATTTGCGAAGAACATCGGCTAGCCGCAGGATTGAAATCATCGACCGATAAGTGAGTTCCACTTTTTCGCCCGCAAGCAGTCGTTTCGAGCCAATCTCATCTAGCCCCACAAGCCGAGAAAACAGCGGGCCGCTCATCGTGCCATCGTCAATTGATTCCCTTATGGTCTTCAAAACGTCCGTATCATGAAGCGATGCCGAGCTGTAGGGGGCAACACGAGCGGAACTCTCAATTAACGACGAGACAAAAGGATGGAGATGCTTTGGACATAGTCCATCAAACACCACAACCCCATTGTCATCCGAGCCGACCAGGCGCCAAGTATAATGATCGACCCAGTCATCTCCGTCATATATGGCGTCCATGAGCAACTTCCCGTCTAGAGAGAGAAACCTATTTGGACATCGGGGCGCAAGACCGCAATCCATATCGGGCCTGCAGCAGCTCCAACCCAACGCACCACATAGGTTCCCTTTCGTACATGTGTATCAATCTGCCCCGAAATGCCGGTGAATGCAATTCCAGACCCGTTTGTCGGATAGCAATCGACGTATTTTTTGTTTTCCGCTCACAACCTTGTATAGATATATCGTTTCAGCAAAAGAGAAGGTATCGTGACTATTTTAGATCTATATGGCCAATTCGAGCCCTCGCCATGGCAATTGTTGCAGCTGGGTTTCTTTTCATTAAAATTTCACTTTGGTAAATCCCCGCCCCTAAGCATTAAACCCGAAGTCCACCGAGTGGGCGAATTCCGGCGGATGTGCGCCTGAAATCGGTAACAAAAAAAGCCGCCCGAAGGCGGCTATCTTGTGCAATGGAGCCAGCGACCGGGCTCGAACCGGTGACCCCCGCTTTACGAGAGCGGTGCTCTACCAACTGAGCTACGCTGGCGGCCATGTGGTGACGCAACTGAGGCGTCAACGGCTGTCTATGATACGGGACATCGCACATCCGCGCAAGTGTTCTGACGGCTTTTCTCACTTTAAATGCACTAATATTGGAGACGTGATGTCTTGCTCTTACGGGTCTCAAGCAGAATGGGGCAGTGATGATTCAACCCAAGATTCTTCTCACGCGCATCGATGATCGGTTTATTTACGGGCAAGACGTTGAGCTGTGGAATGAGGCGGTTGGTTCCAACCTCGTCCTGATCGTTAACGACGAGATTGCGGCGGATTCGCGCAAGTGGGCGCCTATGAGGGTCGCGGTGCCCGAGGGCGTGTGGACACGGTTTTTCTCGGTGCAAAGGGCCATCGACATCATTCATACCGCAACGCCGCGCCAATTGATTCTGATCATGGTGGCCTCACCCGCCGATGCACTCGCGCTGGTTAAGGGTGGCGTGCCGATCACCAAGATCAGCATTGGCCATATGCAGGCAGGGGAGGGCAAGCACCCCATAACGCCCGCAGTCGCCGTAGACGGCGAAGATGTCGCCGCCTTCAAAGAGCTGCAAAAGCTCGGCATAGAACTAGAAATCCGCTATCTCCCCAGCTCCAATCCCGACCCCATCGGCAATCTGTTCAACTGATCCCTTGGGGACGGAGAAAAACGAATCATTTTGCCCTTGCGAGGGACGCGTGCGATGCTGCCTGTCAAAAACAATGCCCATTTACTACGTTTGATCGGCTATCGCCGAGCATGTCGAATTTGAGAAAAACAAAACCGCAGGTAGGCGGCTCGCGAATTTAGCAAAAACCGGTGCATGGTCGAGCATCCCGGGCTAAACGTAGTAAATGGGCATAGTTTTGATATGTCGCTCATACAGTCACAGCGAAATTGAGCCCAAAAGATGAAAAAAACGCCCGTCGGCGGTGGTGCCGGCGGGCGTTGCTGTGCAATATGTCGCGTTGTGGGCCTAGTGCCTCATAAAGTGGTATTCGATTACATTGCTGTAGGGGTGACCCGGGCCCACAATGCCCTGCGGGAACAGCGGCTGGTGCGGCGTGTCGGGGTACATCTCTGCCTCGAGGGCAAAGCCGGCGCCCCAACCATAGTTGGCATCGTCCTTGGCGTGCTCGTCGCCCAGCCAGTTGCCGGTGTAGAGCTGCACACCCGGAGCGGTGGTGTAGTAGTCCAGCTCGCGGCCGGTCCACATCTCCTCGACATGCAGGGCGCGGCGCAGGTTGCGACCGTACTGATAGTCATCGATGCATAGGCAGTGGTCGTAGCCGCGTGCCTGCTTAATCTGTGGATCGTCGGCCTCCATGCCAGGCGCGACGGGGCGCAGCTCACGGAAGTCAAACGGCGTGCCCTCGACCGGAGCAATCTCGCCGGTGGGGATGTTCTGCTCGTTGATGGGCAGGTAGTGGGCAGCGTTAGCAATAAAGAAATGCTCGCAGTCCATGCCGGCGTTATGACTGGCAAGGTTAAAGTACGTGTGGTTGGTCATGGACACGTAGGTGGCGCGGTCGCTCTCGCAGCCATACTCGATGCGAAAGACGCCGGTGCGTGTAACGGCAAACACGGCCGTAAAGGTTCGGTTGCCGGGCAGGCCAAGCTCGCCATCCTTAAGCGAGGTGGTCATGCGCAC
>CAJJVE010000085.1:0-7257 GCA_905196265.1 uncultured Collinsella sp.
AGGCATCAATCAGGCCATCACCGAAAGCGCACCTAAAGTGCGTTCTGCCGAGGACATGGCCACACGACGCAAGAGCGATTCGGAGGGATTTCTGCTCATCTCGCCAGCGCCCCCTACAACGAAACGTGGACACACGTCGAAACCAGCGCTACGCGACTGCATCTACGGACTTGCCGTTGGCGACGCGCTGGGCGTTCCTTACGAGTTCAGGCCTCGTGGCACGTTCGAATGCACGGACATGATCGGCTACGGCACGCACGGGCAGCCCGCCGGCACCTGGAGCGACGACACATCTATGACGCTTGCTACCTGCGACTCGATTAGGGAGCTCGGGCATATCGACGCCTCAGACACGCGCGACAAGTTCGTAGGCTGGATTGCCCGTGGCGAGTATACGATCGACGGCGTTTTCGATTACGGCGGCACGACCGCCCGCGCCTTGCACACCGGCAAAGGAGGCTCCGGCGAACGCGACAACGGTAACGGTTCGCTCATGCGCATCGCTCCCCTGGCGTTCACCGATGCGACAGACGAAGAGATCAGCGAGGTCTCCGCGATTACGCACGCCCACAGAACGTCGACCGACGCGTGCATCATATTTGTCGAGCTGATGAGAAGCGTGATGAAAGGCGCGCTTCCCTCATGGGTGCTCCAGCTGAAAGACGTGCCCGAGCGTGAAATCAGGTCTGGCGGCTTCGTGCGCGACACCCTTAAGGCCGCCAGCTGGTGCTTTGTCAACACCAACAGTTACGAGGATTGCGTCCTTGCCGCCGTCAACCTGGGCGACGACACCGACACCACCGCAGCCGTTGCCGGCGCCCTCGCCGGCACGGCATACGGTCTCAAAGCCATCCCGCAGGAGTGGATTGACACCCTGCGCGGTAAAGAGCTGATTGAGCAGTGTTTGTTTTAGGGCTCACATACGATAGGAACTGACCAGGGGGCACCATGGAAAGAGAGGTCGCAAATATAGACGAGTTCCAAGTGGACGAAAACGGGATTCCGCTATTTCCAGCAGGGCTGAAGGAAGAAGCCAACCTTTATGTCCTCCCCGATGGGCGTTACCTCCCCTGCGGGGTCTACAGGACCGCGGACGGCGGTTCGCTCATTTATGAGCCATCCGAACTAAGCTTCTTCGGGCAGATGCTTGCTCAATTCAAAGAGTACTAGAGGTTTGATCGCCCGTTAGATCGACACTGCTCCAAACCATGGGATGGGTAGGATGCCTCCCACCGCGGCCTGTGAGGTAAAATCTTGACTGCCGCGGAATCCGCCTGCGGGCAACGCTCCGATCTCCGATTGGGGTGAAGCCTATGAACTTGTTTCTTGAAATCCTGCGCCTCTCGATGTATGCGACCGGCATTGCCCGGAACCTCTACTCAATCTGGCGGGAATATAAGCAGTAACGGATAGCGAAGGGAGTCATGAAAAGGGCCGGTTGCAGCCGGCCCTTTAGACGATAATACCTGCGTTGCCCGCGCTTCCGAAGTGTGACTAGCTGAGGAGCGGGTTCCGCGGCACAACCTGATTTTACCCAGCGAGGCGGATCTTTTGCAGCCGCTCCACCGTTTATTTACATCTACCACCACAAGCGGATTCCGCACGAACGAGAGCAAAGAAACAACGCCGGCGCGGCCAACAGAGCAGACAATCCATGCGACCAAAGAAATAGAAAAGCGCCCGCGGCCTCGGTTCCCCACCCAGGTCTAGGCGCTTTTCTTGACACCATCGCACCACATCCGCCATCGCCTCCGGCCCGACACTCATAAAAATGCAAGCGGGAAACGACCTCAAGATCACCAACAACAGCTTCAAGCAAGCGCTTGGGCAACTGTCGCAACACGAGCGCCCATAAATAGGGGCCAATTAATAAGTAAGAGAGCCTTGCCACCAATTGTCATTCAGGCACGATCAGCCAATAGGTCAAATGGCAACTAACGGGTGTCAGATATACCAATATACGCAAGATTAACTGCTAGAATGCAATGGTGGACAGGCTCACCAACGTCGTGGAAGCATAAGGTAAGGAGTGCGCATGATTGCTGTCGACTACAGCTCCTCAACGTCATTTAATGAGGATGCTTTCGAACAAGGCATCATTGACCACTTGCAAACGAGCCTGGGGTACGAGCACCTCTATGGACCCGATGTCGCTCGTTCCTCCGACGCGTTTGACGACGCCTTCCTACCTGACGTCATTGGGCCCGCTCTTGAGAGCATTAACCCCACGCTCAATCGACGTGCGATTGATGCCTCAATAACCAGACTAAAGGAAATCGAGGGCAGCGACCTCATCGCCAAGAACAGCATCTTTATGGACATGCTCCAGAACGGTGTGGAGACAAGCTGGTTTGACGGCAAAGAAGAGCATACGGACATCGTGCGCTTGGTCGATTACGACAATCCCGAAAAGAACTGCTTCCACGTTGTTAACCAGTGGACCTACATCGAGTGTGGCACCAACAAACGTCCAGATGTCATCGTATTCGTTAACGGTCTTCCGCTCGTTCTCTTTGAATTGAAGTCGCCCGCTCGAGCCGACGCTGACAGCGAAGATGCCTACCAACAGATTCAAAACTACAAACGACAGATTCCATCGCTTTTCGTGTGCAACGCCTTCTGCGTCACCAGCGACATGCTTCACACCAAGGTTGGCACAATCACCGCCAACGAGTCGCGCTTCGTTGAGTGGAAGAGCGTCGATGGAAGCTACGAGGCCACCCAGTACGCCGATTGGAAGACGCCTCTGGACGGCATGTTCCCCAAGGAGCGGCTCATCGACATCCTGAAGAACTTCATTCTGTTCTCCGAGGACGCGAAAATCCTCGCGGGATACCATCAGTACTTCGCGGTGAACAAAGCGCTCGAGAGCGTGCATGAGGCCATCGGCGGCGACGGCAAGGGCGGCGTCTTTTGGCACACGCAGGGCTCGGGCAAGTCGCTTTCGATGGTTTTCCTTGCCCATCTGCTCGAAGAGAAACTCGACAGCCCGACCATCGTGGTGATTACCGACCGCAACGACCTCGACTCGCAACTGTTCGCGCAGTTCTCCAGATGCTCAGATTTCCTGCGCCAGACGCCCGTTCAGGCGCAGAGCCGCGCCGATCTTGCGCAGCAGATCTCGAGCCGCCGCGCCAACGGCATCATTTTCACCACTATGCAGAAATTCGAGGAGGAGGCCATCGCCCTCTCCGAGCGCAAGAACGTCGTCGTGATGGTGGATGAAGCGCACCGCGGGCAGTACGGGTTCGAGGAGAAATACGACCGTGACGGCAAGAAGCACACGGGCACCGCGTTGCTCATCCGCCGCGCCCTTCCGAATGCGACTTTCATCGGCTTTACCGGTACCCCTATTTCTGCCGAAGATCGATCGACTCGCGAGGTTTTCGGCGATTATATTGACGTCTACGACATGACTCAGGCAGTAGAGGACGACGCAACTCGACCCGTGTTCTACGAGAGCCGCGTCGTCGCACTCAAGCTGGATCAGGGTATCCTTGCAAAAGTTGACGATGAGTACGAAAAGCTCACCGAGCAGGCTAACGCCGAAACCATTGACGCAAGCAAGCGCAACTTTGCAAATCTGGACGCCGTTCTAGGTGCACCCGAAGTCATCGATGCCCTATGTCAGGACATCGTAGAGCACTATGAGACCAACCGTGCGCACGAACTCACCGGCAAGGCAATGATCGTTGCGTATTCGCGCCCCGCCGCCATGGCTATATATCAACGTATATGCGAGCTGCGACCCTCTTGGAAGGACGAGGGCAAGCTCGGCGTTGTCATGACCATGGGCAATCAGGACCCCGAGTGGTGGTTTGACGTCGTAGGCAATAAGGCCCATGTTAAGGAGATGGCGAAGCGGTTTAAGGATGACGCCGACCCGCTCAAAATCGTAATCGTCGTAGACATGTGGCTCACCGGTTTTGACGTGCCGAGCCTTGCCACTATGTATGTGTATAAACCCATGCGCGGATATAACCTGATGCAGGCAATCGCACGCGTAAACCGAGTATATAAAGACAAGGTTGGCGGACTGGTTGTTGACTACGTAGGCATAGCTAACGCCCTTAAACGCGCCATGAAGGACTACACCAAGCGCGACCAAAAGAAATACGGCGACATGGATATCGGGAAAACCGCCTATCCTAAGTTCTTGGAAAAACTGGCAGTCTGTCGCGACAAAATGTTTGGTTACGATTATTCGGAATTCATGAGCACCGAGTCCGCCGCACGTCGAAGCGAACTCATAACGGGTGGAGTAAATCATATCCTTGCACCCGGCGACGAAGATATCACCCGCGACTTTGTTGAGCAGGCAGGAGTCATGCTCAAAGCCTATGGACTCGCCAAAAGTCGCGCAACAGACATGCAGCGCATCGAGGCTGGCTATTTCCAGGTTGTTCGAGAGCTTATCCTTCAGCTCACCGAGCAGGGCGGCACCCGCAGCAAAAACGGAGGCAAACTTACCCTTAAGCAGGTAAATGACCGCATCAATGCACTACTCGAACAGAACATCGTCCATACCGACGGCGTAATAGACTTGTTTAAGGTGGAAGACGAAACGGTTTCGATTTTTGATCCCAAGTTTCTGTCGAGCCTCTCGCGTATGAAAGAGAGGAACCTGGCTTACGAGCTGTTGAAAAAACTCATCGACGACCAGATTAAGGGCTACCGCAGAAAGAGCATAACGCAGGCAAAAAAGTACTCGGAACTCATGCAAAGCATGGTAAATGGCTATCTCAACGGGCAGCTCACAAACGCTGAGGTATTCGAAGAAATGCTCAAGATGGCGAAAGAGATGTTTTCCGAAAACCAAAAGGTAAAGGCGCTTGGGCTTAGCGAAGAGGAGTTTGCGTTTTACGAGGCGCTAACACAACCGCAGGCAGTCGCCGACTACTATCGCGAAAGAAATGACGAGCTGGTCGCTATCACGCAAGAGCTCGCTGCGAAGATGCGCGAAATGCGCACGGTCGATTGGCAGAAGAAGCAAAGTGCACGCGCTGCTATGCGTGTTGCAATTAAGCGTCTGCTCAAACATCATAAGTATCCGCCAGAGGGCATGGAGTCGGCACTGGCCACCGTGATGGATCAGTGCGAACTCTGGGCCGACAATGCAGCATAGGGAGCTAAAACAGCATGGCTAAAAGCAAAGCTAAGGACACCAAGAAGAACACTGCCGACGTTGGCTTTGAGGATCAACTGTGGAACGCTGCAGATGTACTGCGTGGCAACTTGGACGCTGCCGAGTACAAAAACGTCGTATTAGGCCTCATTTTCCTGAAGTATCTCTCGGACCGTTTCGACGAACGTTACCTAGAGCTCGTCGCAGAGGGTTACGGCGACGAGGAAGATCGTGACTGCTACATGGAGCAGAATGTCTTCTTCGTTCCCGAAGAAGCACGTTGGGCGAACATCTCACAGGCGGCGCATACGCCCGAAGTTGGCCAGATCATCGACAATGCCATGCGCGCCATCGAGCGCGAGAACGACAAGCTCAAAGACGTGCTGCCCAAGAACTTCGCTCGTCCCGAACTAGACAAGAGGCGCTTGGGCGACGTCGTTGACTTATTCACAAACGTACAAATGACCGATAACGAGAGCGAGAAAGACCTGTTAGGGCGCGCATACGAATATTGCCTGCAGAAATTCGCATCAATGGAGGGCAAAAACGCCGGCGAGTTCTATACGCCGTCGTGCATCGTGCGCACGCTGGTTGAAATCCTCCAGCCTTTCCACGGTCGCGTGTACGACCCCTGCTGCGGCAGCGGAGGCATGTTCGTGCAGTCCGCCGCCTTCGTCGAGCACCATGGCGGCAACGTGGTACAGGACATCACCATCTTTGGCCAGGAGAGCAACCCTACCACGTGGAAGCTCGCAAAGATGAACCTCGGTATTCGCGGCATCGAGGCCGATTTGGGCAACTATGCAGACACCTTCAGCGCCGACCAGCACAAGAATGAAAAGTTTGACTATGTGTTGGCAAACCCACCCTTCAACCTCAAGAACTGGGGCGGCGAAGCGCTGCAGGAAGACGTACGTTGGAAGTACGGCATGCCGCCCACGGGCAACGCTAACTTCGCTTGGATGCAGCATATGATTTGGCATCTTAACGGCACGGGCAAGATTGGCCTCGTATTGGCAAACGGGTCGCTTTCGAGCCAGACGAGCGGCGAGGGCGATATTCGACGCGCTATCGTAGAGGACGATCTGGTCGAGGGCATTGTAGCCATGCCGGGGCAGCTGTTCTACAGCACCCAAATTCCCGTATGCCTGTGGATTCTGAATAAGAAAAAGGCTCAACCAGGAAAGACATTGTTCATCGACGCACGCGAGATGGGAACGATGGTGACGCGCAAGCTGCGCGAGTTTGCCGAAGAGGACATCAACAAGGTCGCGGGCGCTTTCGACGCCTTCCGTAAGGGCGAGCTCGAACCCGAGAAAGGCTTCAGCGCTATAGCTGATTTAGACGAAATCGCTAAACAAGATTTCATTCTGACACCCGGCCGCTACGTAGGCATTGCCGAAACCGAAGACGACGGCGAACCATTTGAAGAGAAGATGGCACGCCTGACCAGCGAGATTTCAAAGTGCTTTGAAGAGTCCAACCGCTTGCAGGAGCAAATTAAGAAGAACTTGGAGGCGATTGGGTATGGATTCTGAGATCGTTCTTTCCGATGTAATCACCGATATTGCAGCAGGACCTTTTGGTTCAAATCTAAAGGTATCTTGTTTTGTCCCATCTGGTTTCCCCATTATTGATGGCGCAAATCTAAAGGGATTTAAGGTTACAGACAACCTTACGAAGTTTGTTACTGAAGAAAAAGCGAGGTCACTCTCGCGTTCAATTGCTAAAAGAGGTGATGTAGTTGTCACAATCAGCGGCACACTCGGACAAATCGCCTATATCCCAGAGGATTCTGCCTACGAAGAATATTTGTGCTCTCAACGGCAGTTTAAGGTGACCTTCGACACTTCAAAAGTATATGTTCCATATCTCGTTTTCTATTTTCACACCAGAGAGGGACGAGGCAAGCTTCTTGCATTTGCAAATCAAACGGGAGTACCAGCCTTAGCCCAGCCAACAAAGAATTTCAAAAGAATTAGGCTCGAATTGCCAGATATTGAACAGCAGAGAAAAATAGCGTTAATAGCTGAACTTCTAACAAAAAAAATCGAAGCCAACGCTAACCTAAATGGCTATTTAGCTGCTTGAGATCGACCTTTGAGACGTCGATTTCTCCTGACATGAGTTTA
>CAJJVE010000086.1:0-7188 GCA_905196265.1 uncultured Collinsella sp.
CCCGCCAGCTCGCGCACGTGCAGTGTGAGCTTGGCGTCGCGCGCAAAGGCGTAGAAGAACTCGACGGCCAGCTCGGTATCAAAGGTGCCCACGCGCTCGGTCGGCACGGGCAGCTCGCAGTAGGCCTGCCCGCGGCCCGAAATATCAACGGCAGCCATCACAAGCGTCTCGTCCATGGCGATCGCCGCGTCGGCAAAGCGCGTAATGCCCGCCTTGTCGCCCAGCGCCTGGCAGAACGCCTCGCCCAGCACGATGCCCGTATCCTCGACGGTGTGGTGCGCGTCGACTTCCACGTCGCCCACCGCATGTACCGTCAAATCAAACAGGCCATGGCGGCCAAAGGCGTTGAGCATGTGGTCGAAAAACGGCACGCCGGTCGAGATATCGCACGTACCGGTTCCATCCAGGTCGAGCTTGACGACAATATCGGTCTCCCCCGTCCTACGGGTTGCCTCGGCATAACGGCCCATCTACATCTCCTCCTTCACTAGCGCGGCAAACGCAGCCAGCACCTCATCATTTTCCTGCGGGGTACCCACGGTAATGCGCAGGCAGTCCGCAAGCCCCGGCGCATAGCTAAAGTCGCGCACCAAAATCGAATACTCATCGCGCAGACGCTCGCGCACGCGCGTGGCATGCGGCGTACGCACGAGCACAAAGTTCGCCGCGCTCGGCCACGCCTCCACGGGCAAGCCCTCGGCAGCCATCGCGCGCAGAGCTGCCAGCTCGCGCTCGCGCTCGGATGCGACCTGCGCCACCACGGGCGCATAGGCATCGCGAGCACGCACGCAGGCAAGTGCTGCCGCCTGGCTCAGCACGTTGACCGAATAGATCTGGCGAATCGCCGCGAACACGTCGATGACCTCCGGCGCGGCAATCACATAACCCAGACGCGCACCGGCAGCGCCAAACGCCTTGGACAGCGTGTGCAAAATCACCAGGTTGGGATGCTCGGCGATAAGCCCCTGCGCCGTGGTAGCCGCGCCAAACGAATCGTCCGCAAACTCAACGTAGGCCTCGTCGACCATGACCATGCCGGGGCACGCATCGCACAGGGCCGCGACAAAGTCGAGCGGTGCCACATCGCCCGTGGGATTGTTGGGCGAGGTCACGATCGCCAGATTGCACTCGGGAGCCGCCGCAAGCACCGCCGCCTGGTCGAGCTCAAAGGTTACCGGATCGCGCCACACATCGCGCACCTCGGTCTGACAAAGCGACGCAAAGAACGCGTACTCGCTAAAGCACGGCGGGCAGTTGAGCAAGGTCCGTCCCGCGCCGCCAAACGCCAGCAGGTAGTTATAGAGCAACTCGTCGCCGCCGTTGCCCACGCAGATATTCTCGCGAGCCACGCCATGCCAAGCGGCAAGCTCGTCGCGCAGGTCGTTGGACATGGGATCGGGGTAGCGGTTGAGCGGCGTAGCAGCCAAGGCCGCATCAACCGCCTTGCGCACGACAGCGGGCACGGGATAGGTGTTCTCGTTGGCCGAAAGATTGATGCGCGTGGGCGTAAAGTTGGGATCGTAGGGCTCGATGCCGGTCAAGTAGGGCTGGACGAGCTCCTTCATGCGGGGCGTCAGCTCGGCCATATTAGGCCTCCTCGCCGGTCGCGCCAGCGGCACCGCCCGCAGCCGCCGCCAGGTCCACGCCCTCAGCAACCGTCGCCACGGCGTCGCCCGGCCAGGCGACCTTGGTCAGGTCGGCCGCAGCCAGTGACTCGGCACTCACGGCATCCTCGCCCTGCTCCAGCACGCGACGACGCAGGGCAGCAGAAAGCGCGTGCGCCCACAGGCCCTCGGCCTCGGCTAGACGCTGTGTGGCGGGAGCGTCAGAGAGCAGGCCCTCGGGCGTATAGCAAATGACGCTCGAGCGCTTAACGAACTCTTCGACCGAAAGCGGGTTGGAGAACATGGCCGTGCCGCCGGTTGGCAGCGTGTGGTTGGGACCGGCAACATAATCGCCGAGCGGCTCGGAGCTCCAAGCGCCCACAAAGATGGCGCCGGCGTTGCGAATGCCGCCGAGCAGGCCCATCGCGTCCTTGCAGTGCAGCTCCAAGTGCTCGGGCGCCACGGTATTCACCGCCTCGACGGCGGCAACCATGTCGGCGGCCACCACGATGGTGCCCTCATTGTCGAGCGAAGCACGCGTGATCTCGGCACGCGGCGACTGCGCCACCAGGATATCGATGCCTGCCTCGACCTCGCGCGCAAACTGCTCGTCGCAGGTCACCAGATAGCAGGCTGCCAGCGGATCGTGCTCGGCCTGGGCCATCAGGTCGGCCGCGACCACCATGGGCTTGGCCGTGGCATCGGCCAGCACGCAGACTTCGGAGGGGCCAGCGACCATGTCGATACCCACGTCGCCCGAGACAATCTGCTTGGCCGCAGCGACAAAGGCGTTGCCCGGGCCGGTGATCTTGTCGACGCGCGGAATAGTCTCGGTGCCGTACGCCAGCGCGGCCACGGCCTGAGCGCCACCCACCATATAGATCTCGTCCACGCCGCCGAGCTTTGCCGCGGCGAGCGTATACGGGCTGATCAGGCCATCTTTCTGCGGCGGGGTCACCATGACCACGCGCTTAACGCCGGCAACCTTGGCGGGGATGGCGTTCATGAGCACAGTAGAGGGATACTGCGCGCGGCCGCCCGGCACGTAGATGCCGGCAGCGGCAAGCGGGGTCACCTTAACGCCGAGCATCGTGCCGTCCGGACGCGTGGTAAACCAACTCTGCTCGACCTCGCGCTGGTGGAACTCGCGAATCTGGCGTGCGGCCTTCTCGAGCGCGGCGACAAAGGCCGGATCGAGGCCTTTGAGCGCGGCATCGATCTGCTCCTGCGGTAGGCGAAAACTCTGCAGCTCAACACCGTCAAAACGCTGACAGTAATCGCGCACCGCGGCATCGCCGTTGGCGCGCACGTTGGCCACGATATCGCGGGCAGCGTCGACGATGTTTTGCGGCAGCACGCCCTTGCGGCTGAGCTGGTTGGCAACGAGACGCTCACCGGGAGCAAGCTTGATGGTCTTCATATCGGTATCCCCTATCGGTCGAGGTTGCGTTTGAAAAACGAGGTGCCGGGCAGCGGCGCCAATCGGTCCGCAGCCCGGATATGGGGGTGCCCGTGCGTGCTCGCGCTATTGTGCCGAGCCCGCGACGGGCTCAAAATGCTTGTCCTTAACAGCAGCTGCCAAGCGATCGGCCAAGTTGCGAACGCGCGGATCCAAGCGCGCGGCACCTGGGTTGACGAAGAAGCGGGCCGTGCAGTCCATAATGCGGCCGGTGATGACCAGGTCGTTGTCGCGCAACGTGGCACCCGTGGCGGTAATGTCCACGATGCGGTCGGTCATGCCGACGATGGGGCCCAGCTCAATATTGCCGTGCAGCGAAACGATGTCGGCATTCACGCCGCGCTCGGCATACCAGGCGCTCGCGATGCGCGGGTATTTGGTGGCCACGCGAAGCGACCCGCGACGGACGTAGTTGCGCTCGGCCTGACCGGCGCGCCATGCGGGCTCCGCCTCAATGAAAGTGCACAGGCCGTAGCCCAGATCGACCAGCTGCAGTAGGTTGAGGTCTGCCTCGATAAGCGAGTCCCAGCCGCAGATGCCGCAGTCGGCGCCGCCGCAGCCCACAAAGGCAGGCGCGTCGCTGGGGCGCACAATGACAAACTCGATATCTCCGACCGCGCCCTCGCCGGCACGCGTGTCGCGGCCGCGCACAATCAGGTGACGACCGGGGTCGCGCAGCTCGGAGACGTCCAGGCCCGCGGCCTCGAGCACGTCGAGCGTGTCGGCCTTAAGCGAGCCCTTGGGCACGGCAATGCACAGCGGACCCTCGGCGCCACGGCCCACGGCATGGTCACCATCGGAAGCGGCATCCTCGGCCGAGGTGCGCGCGGCCTCCAGGCGCTCGAGCGAAAAGGCGAAGCCCGCCGCCGGCACCTCGACGCCGTCGCCGAACGCGCCGGTAAAGATGGAGTCGTAGCGACCGCCCGAGCCCACCGGATCGGGCAGGCCGCCGGCATAGGCCTTAAAGACCAGACCCGTGTAGTAATCGAAAGAGTTCATGATGGAGAAGTCGAAGGACAGCACCTGGGCGTCCTCGGGAGCCAGGCCCTCGACCAGGGCACGCAGCTCGCGCGTGAGCGGCGCAACAATGCCCGCCGCCGCCAGCAGCGCGTCGACGCGGTCGAGCACCTCGGCACCACCGTGCAGGCGCGGCAGCTCGCTAATGGCGGCCTTGACGGCCTCGGGCTCGGTGCTTTTCGCCACGCGGGCATCGAGGCCCACGAAGTCGTTGGCGTGCACACAACGCAATACCTCGGCAGCCAGCTCGCGATCTTCACACGCCGCAAGCAGTTCCTTAAACGGACGCACACTGCCCGCGATAATGCGCGCACCGGGAAGTGCCAGCTTGCGCACGGCCTCGGCGACCAGTGAGACAATCTCGACATCGCCCGCGGTGTCGCCCGCGCCGATGAGCTCAAAACCCAGTTGCGTAAACTGACGCGAGCCACCGGCATTGCGCTGACACTCGCGAACCACCGGCGCCTCATAGCGCAGGCGCAGCGGCAGATCGGCCGCGCGCATGCGAGTCGAAACCAGACGAACGATCGGCAGCGTGTTGTCGGGACGGACCACCAGCAGGCGACCGTCGTCATCAAAGAGCTTAAACGGCGTGTCCGCAATGCGACCGCCCTCCTCAAGCGACCCCTTGTCCTCGAGCAGCGGCGTCTCGACCGGCAGGTAATGATGCTCCCTGAAGCAGCCCTTCACCGTCAGTGCAATCTCCTCGCGCGCCTGAGCCTCCTCGGGCAATATGTCCCGGAATCCCCACGGTGTGGCCGTCATCTGGTGAGCCTCCTCATGCTGTGTTTCATATAGAACAGAAGACCGGCATAGCTCCGCCGGTCTTCTGGGTACTTTAGCATACTAGAGTGCTTGCGGGGAAAATCCGTCGTAGCCGCTCACACCGTATTCATTTGGAAACATAGGATAGGTTGCCGCAACCCAACCCCACCTAGGCGCCAATCGCACGACGATACTCTGCCATTACCTGCGCATCGGCAGCTGCGGGGTCGGCAAAATAGCGCCAGTCATAGGTCTCGGCCGAAACAACTCCGCGATAGCCGCGCGCCACCAGCCTATCCAGGTCGGCGCGCATATCGCGGTCGCCGTCACCCCAGGCAAGATGCGTCGTGCCGTCTGCCGCAACATCGACAAAATGCACGTGGGCGACATCATCGCCAAGCAGATCGAAATAATCGTCGATGGTATCCCCCGCCACCGCCATAGCGCCCAAATCCAGACACGCCTTAAGTGCCGGATGATCAACCGCCTCGATCATGCGCTTCGTGTCGGCCGCCGAGTTCACGATCATCGACTCAATCGGCTGTAGGGCCTCAAGCACCAGTCGCACGCCGCGCTCTCCCGCATGCTCGGCAATCGCACGCAGCATCGAGGCACTTCGACCCCACGCGTCCTCAATCGGCTCGTTCAAAAATGCCCAGCCGCTCGAGACCATGACCTGCTCGGCTCCAAGTTCCGCCGCGATATCCACAACGTTCTTAAAGTACGCGAGCGTGCGGGCGCGCGCCTCATTCCCGCGCGCCGCGATATTCCACGGCTTGGGGTTGTTCTGTTCGGGACAAAGCCCCACAATCCGAACCCCATACTGCTGCGACAGCTCCCGCACCTGCTCGAGCGAATCGTATCCATGGCAATCGACATACAGATGCATCGCCCCGGTCCAAAGCTCGCAACACGTGTAGCCCGAGGCCGCTGCCGAGGAAAAGAATTCCTCAAGGTCAAAATAACGATGGCTGATATTCATGACGGCAAGCTGCGGATACTCCATCTTGTCCACCTTTCGGCAAAAGGGCGCCGCAGCACAGTGTGCGCGACGCCCCCTCTTACATTGTTCTCATTATGACAGATACTCTACTGGACACCAAGCACTCCAAAGAACGCGCCGGCGATACTCACGAGCAGGATCACGAGCATGATAAGCAGCGGATTCATCTTCTTCTTGAGCATGAGATAGACGATTCCAAACAGCCCCATCGTGACAAAGCCCGGGAAGATTCCGTTGAGCAGCTCGGCGAGCGTCTGAGCACCATCGCCCGCGCCGACCATGAGCGGAATGTCCACGGTGACCATCTCCATGGTCATAGCACCAATCACCATGGCGCCCATGATAGAGGCCATCTTGACGATCGTGTCCATAATGCCCGATTCCTGGACCTTGCTGATCATGTCCGAGCCAAAGCGATATCCCACAAACGTCAGCAGGTAACGGATGATGTAGTGAGGGACGTTGAACACGAGCAGGAACAAAATCGGGCCAAGAATAGAGCCCTGCAGCGCCAGCGACGTGCCGACACCCGTTGCCAAGATTCGCAGCGTGCCCCAGTAGAAGGCATCGCCCACGCCGGACAGCGGTCCCATCAAAGCAAGCTTGACATTAGAGATCGCGCTCGTGTCAAAGCTATCGTCAGTAGCGTTGACCTCCTCCATTGCAGCGGCGATGGACATGGGGAGCGTCGAGATGTACGGCGTGACGTTATAGAGCTCCATATGGCGCTTAAGGGCAGCCTTAAAGTCCGCATCCTGCGGATACAGCTTGCGAAGGATCGGCATAAGGGCCCACATAAAACCGATATGGCCCATACGCTCGTAGTTCCAGGAATGCTCATAGGGAATCGAGCGCCAGAACAGCTTCTTAAGATCTGCGCGGGAAATCAGCCCGTCGTAAGAAGACTCAAACTTAAAACTCATCGAACCCACTCCCAATCGCAGGATCCTCGGTTGCCGCTGCGGGCTGCTCCGCCTTTTTCTTCTCGCCCAAAACCGTCATCGCGACGACGATGATCGCGGCAAAGATCGCCACGCCCGTCGTGCTAATGCCAAAGTAGGCGACGAGGAAGAAGCCAGCGAAGAAGAACGGCGCCACAGTCTTGTTCATGATCATCTGAGCCAGCATCGCAAAGCCGAGTGCGGGCAAGAAGGCGGCGGCGACATCCATGCCGGTCTGAACGAAATCGGGGATGATGTTGAGCAGGCTGGCAACAGCATCGGCGCCAAAGAAGAATGCCAGGGGAATAATCAACAGGCCGCACCAGCTCTGCGCGTAACCGGCGATGAGCATGTTGCGCGTGATGGCCTTGGTGTCTCCGTCCTCGACATTTTTGTCGA
>CAJJVE010000087.1:0-7185 GCA_905196265.1 uncultured Collinsella sp.
AGTCGACCTCGAGCGACAGACCCGCCTGACGCAGGCTCTCCAGCACGGCAAGGTTCTCAGGCACGGCCAGGAACTGCTTGACGCTCGCCGCAATCTTGGGACCGATGCCCTCGCACTCGGCAATATCCTCTTCGCTCGCCAAGATGAGCTTGTCGATCGACAGGAATCGCTCGGCGATGACCTCGCCCACGCTCTTGCCCACGTGGCGGATGCCCAGGGCAAACAGCACGCGACCGAGCGGCTGGCTCTTGGACTTGTTGAGCTCGGCGATGATTTTCTCGGCCGTCTTGAGGCCTACCGGAATGGGGTCGCCCTTCTTGACGCCCTTTTTGCCGTTGGAGCTGGCATAGGTGCGGCCCGTGTCCAGGCCGGCGATATCGTCGACCGTGAGCTGGTAGAAGTCCGCGACATCGTGGATCAGGCCGGCGGCGATCATCTTGTCGACGATCTCGTCGCCTAGGCCATCGACGTCCATGCAGCCGCGGCTCACCCAGTGGAGCAAGCGCTCCTTGAGCTGCGCGGGGCAGTCGATGGAAACGCAGCGGTAAGCGACCTCACCATCCTCGTGGACCACGGGGCTGCCGCACACGGGGCAGACCTCGGGCATGTGCCAGTCGACCGAATCGGCCGGGCGCTTGTCGAGCACCGGGCCCACGACCTCGGGGATCACGTCACCCGCCTTGTGCACGATGATGGTGTCACCCTCGCGCACGTTTTTGCGGCGAATCTCGTCGATGTTGTGCAGCGTGGCACGCGCGATGGTGGAGCCGGCGACCGTCACCGGGTCGAACTCGGCGACCGGCGTGAGCACACCGGTGCGGCCCACCTGGATGCGAATTTCGCGCAGGACGGTCTGCTTTTCCTCGGGCGGAAACTTAAAGGCAATGGCCCAGCGCGGCGCGCGGGCGGTAAAGCCCAGGTCGAGCTGCTGCTGGAAGCTGTCCACCTTTACGACCACGCCGTCAATGTCGTAGTCCAGGTCACCGCGATGTTCGAGCGCCTGGGCGCAGAACTCGTGGACCTCGGCGGGTGTGGCGCAACGGGCAACGTTAGGGTTGACGCTAAAGCCGGCGCTACGCAGCCAATCGAGGAACTCGCGCTGGCTGTGGACGTGCAGCGGGTCGGTATCGGCGATGGCATAGATAAAGGTGGCCAGGTCGCGGCGCGCCGTGACCTTGGGATCCTTCTGACGTAGACTGCCGGCGGCAGCGTTGCGCGGGTTGGCGAAGGGGTCGCGGCCCTCGGCATCGGCCTCCTCATTCAGGCGAACAAAGCTCCCCTTGGGCATATAGACCTCGCCGCGTACTTCGATGGTAAGCTCGCGGTCGGCGCCCATGTGGGCGAGCGCCGCCTCGGACAGGTGCATGGGCACGTCCTTGATGGTGCGCACGTTGAGCGACACATCCTCACCCGTTGTGCCGTCACCGCGCGTAGCGGCGCGCACAAAGGTGCCGTTTTGGTAGGTAAGCGCCACGCCCAGACCGTCGATCTTAAGCTCGCAAGTATAGGTAACGCTGCCGGCACCGAGGGCATCCTCAGTGCGCTGGAGCCATGCGTCGAGCTCATCCAGATCCATGGCATCGTCCATGGAATACATGCGCGCCATGTGCGTGACCGGCGTAAACTGCTCACTCACGTAGCCGCCCACGCGCTGGGTATAGCTGTCGGGCGTTACCAGATCGGGGTAGGTGGCCTCGATTTCCTGCAGCTCAACGAGCATTTTGTCAAAGGCGGCGTCCGTGATCTCGGGCGCATCGAGCATGTAGTAGCGATAGGCGTGGTAATCGAGCTCGTGGCGCAGTTCGGCCGCACGTGCTGCCGCCTGGGCACGGGCATCGGTCGGTGCAGCGGCATCCGCACTCGTGGGCGTTTCGGTATCGATGTCCACGCCGTCACCAAACAGGCTCGATTGTTCCATAGCGGCACTCCTTCGCTCGATTTCAAACGGATACTAGAGTACCACCGGTCACGATGGGGCCGAATAACCCTTTCGAACCGCACCGAATCGGCAGCCGACGGACCGGGGTGGATCGCGCGATCAAACCATGCTCTTATCAGCTCTAAATGATCCGTTTTCCTCCGTCCCCAACGGATCAATAGGAAAAGAGGGGGCTGTCCCGCGTTAGCGGGACAGCCCCCTCTGGCATTGGTATGTACGATACGACTCGTTAGTAACCCTGACCGTAGCCCTGGCCCTGCTGGCCCAGCAGCTCCTCCAGATACTGGCGCAGCTGCTCGTCGGTAATACCGCCGTTGCCGGTGTCGGTCGCGCTGTCGTCCTGCTGCTGGTTCTGCAGCTCCTCGTCGGAGCCCAGCTCAACCGTGACCTTCTTCTCGTCCTTGCCGCGCATGAGCGTGATCTCGACCTTCTCGCCCACCTCGTGGCTGCGCAGCGCGATAATCAGGCCATCGGCGCTCGTAATCTCGTCGTCGCCCAGCTTGGTAATGACATCACCCTCTTGGATGCCGGCCTTGGCGGCGGGACCATCCTCGACGACGCTCGCCACATACGCGCCGCTATCGGTGCTGAGCTTGTTGGTACGGGCGTTGAGCGCGTTGACACTCGAAAGCGTGGCGCCCAGGTACGGATGAACCGGCGTCTTGCCGTCGATGATCTGGTCGGCAATATTCTTGGCATAGTTGACCGGAATGGCAAAGCCCACGCCCGAGCTGGAGCCCGAGTAGCTCTCGATGAGCGAGTTGATGCCCACGAGCTCGCCGTTATCGTTAACGAGCGCGCCGCCGGAGTTGCCCGGGTTGATGGCGGCATCGGTCTGGATCATGTTGGCGTAGATGGTGTTGCCGCTGGTAGAGCTCATGGCCGTGGAGCGATAGAGCGCCGAGACGATACCCGTGGAGACAGACTGCTCGTTGCCGAACGGCGAACCGATCGCCATGACCCACTCGCCCACGTTGAGCTTGGAGGAGTCACCGATCTCGATCGGCGTGAGCTTGGAGGCGTCGGCGTCCTTGAGCTTGATGACGGCCAGGTCGCTCGAGGCGTCGTTGCCCACGAACTCGGCCTCATAGGTGGTGCCGTCGTCCATGGTCACCACGTACTGGTCGTAACCATCGACCACGTGGTTGTTGGTGAGGATGTGACCCTCGGTATCGAGCACCACGCCCGAACCGACGCTGCCCGAACCATCCGACTCGTCGGCAGACTGCGAAAGCGAGCCATTCTGGCTGCCGCTCGAAGTGGCGGTGATGGAAACGACGGAGGGCAGCGCCTTAGCAGAGACCGCCTCGGCAAGCGTTGTGTCCTCGGAGTCGATCGTGATCTTTTGCGTCGACGAACCCGAAGCACCCGCCGTCACGGCATTCTTTCCGCCGCCAATGTTGAGCGTGCCACTCATAATGAGCGCGATGACCAGCAGGGCGCCGCAGGCGCAGCCGGCAAGCGCCGTAATAAAGATCGGCAGCTTTTTGGTCTTGGTCTTGACCACCGTGTGCTTATTTACAACCTGCTGGCTGCCTAGCGGCTGGCCGGTCTGCGTGTCGTAAGCCTGCACGTAGGGAATGTTACTGCCGGCAGGCGTCGACTCCACCTGCACACGCGGCTGCTGCTGGGTCTCGCCGGCGTTGCCCGCATCCTGGGGACGCTGGGAATCGTACTCGCTCATGGCTGCGATCCTTTCGTCAAATAACCAAAGGCCCGCCAAACATGTGGCGGGCCATCATTGTTCACGTTGAGTTGTACCCCAATATGCGGGCGAACGTGTATGAGAACGCAATCTTTTAGGAAGGCTTAAGTTCTGTTGCAGGCCCGAAAGGACCCGGCCTACGGCAAAACCACCACAAAGGTGCCTGTCCCCTTTGTGGTGAAAAGCTAGTCCTTAAACAGATAGCCCACGCCGCGGACGGTGGTGATATGTGCCGCGATCTGCGGGCCCACCTTGGAGCGGATGCGTCGGATGTGCACGTCGACGGTACGCGTACCGCCGCAGTACTCAAAGCCCCACACGCGGTGCAGCAGCACCTCGCGGCTGTAGGCGCGGTTGGGGTGCGTCGCCAAAAAGCTCAGCAGCGAGTACTCCATCAGCGTCAGGTCGATGGGCTCGCCATCGAGCGTCACCTGGTAGGTAGCCAGGTTGATCTCGAGGTTATCGATGTTGAGCACATCGTCGGCGGTAACGGTCTCCTCCTCGCCCATCAAGCGCTGCGCGCGAGCCTTGAGCTCGTTGGGCGTCGCCGTGGGGCACACAAAGTCGGCATGCGCGTGATTGGGCAGGCGCAGGGTGCCGAGCGCCTCATCGTCGACGATCACCAACATGGGGACGCCGCCGCGATCGTCAAGCCACTTGGCAATCTGATCGATGCGGTCGCTGCGGATGCCATCGGAATCGAGGATCAGCAGGTCAAAGTCGTGCGCCGCAGTCGGCGAATCGGGAGTAGCCAGGCTCACCTCGACACCCAGGGTAGTCGTCAAGCTGCGGGCAAACTCGTGGAAGCGCGTCGTGCGCGCCATGAACAGGGCACTCTTTTCGGACATATCGGCCTCCAAAGAAATGAGTTCAATCGTACTGGAACAAGCCAGCGCGATTAGGAGTTCGCCAGGTAGTGCTTGATCTCCCACTCGGTGATCGTAGACTCAAACTTATGCCACTCGTCGCGCTTCTTTTTGAGGAAGAAGCTGTGGATGTGTTCGCCGAGGGCATCCTTCATAAACTGCGAGTCCTCAAACACGTCGAGCGCCTCTTTGAGCGAGCGCGGCAGCGGCGTGTAGCCGGCCTCGACCATCTGACGGTCGGTAAGCTTGAGCGTCTCGGCCGTTGCCTCGGGCGGGAGTTCCAGCTTGCGCTCGATGCCGTCGAGACCAGCCGCCAGCGTGACGGCGTTGACCAGGTACGGGTTGGCCATGGGGTCGGGGCTACGAAGCTCGATGCGCGTGGACAGCTGCTTGCCGGGCTTGTAGACCGGAATACGGACCATGCTCGCGCGGTTGCGCAGACCCCACGTGGCGTACTGCGGCACGGAGTCGCCGCCCGTGGTGATGCGCTTGTACGAGTTGACCGTGGGGTTGGTGATGGCGCTGATCTCGCGGGCATGCGCCAAAATGCCGGCCATATAGTGCTTGGCGACGTCGGAGAGGTGGTACTTCTCGTCGTCCTCGCCCCAAAAGACGTTGTTGCCGTCGTGGTCGAATAGCGACTGGCACAGGAACATAGCACTGCCGTCCTCGCCTGCCAACGGCTTGGGCATAAAGGATGCGTGGCAGCCGCTCTCGTAAGCCTGCTGCTTAATGATGAGTTTGGCCGTGGTGACGGCGTCGGACATGCTCAGGGCCTCGGCGTGGCGCAGGCTCATGCCGTGCTGCGAGCGGCCGGCGGCGTGGAAGGTGTACTCCACGGGCACGGACATCTTCTCGAGCGTGAGGACCGTGTTGCGACGCAGGTCGCGAGCGGCATCGCTCACCGAAAGATCGAAGTAGCCCACGTTGTCGAGCGGCTCGGGGGTGTGCTCGTCGGGGAAGTAGTAATACTCCAGCTCGGCGCCCACGTTGAGCAGGTAGCCAGCCTTCTCGGCCTTATAGAACATGCGGCGCAACGCATCGCGCGGATCGCCGGCGAAGGGCTTGCGGTCGGGGGTGCACACATCGCAGAACACGCGGGCAACGCCGTTGTGGCTCGGACGCCACGGCAGAATCTGGAAGGTCGAAGCATCGGGAAACGCCAGCATGTCGGCTTCCTCGGGCGTGGCAAAGCCCTCGATGGCGGAGCCGTCAAAGCCAATACCCTCCTCAAAAGCGACCTCGAGGTCCTCGGGGCTAATGGCAAAGTTCTTGAGGCGGCCGAGAATGTCGACAAACCACAGACGCACAAAGCGGATGTCACGCTGCTCTACGGAGCGGAGTACGTAATCGATGTTCTGCTGGTTCATGTCGCTCCCCTTTCTTTCGGGCGGGTTTCGACTGGTCTATATCGCAGATACTATCGCAGAAAAATGTTTCCGCAGGGTTAAAGCGTATCAAGCGCTCAAAAAACGTGCGCGAACAGGCAGTTGCGAACGAATGGTTAGCGCGAGGTCGATGCGCGATGTTCGATGTGGCCGGGGATCTCGATGCGCTTGGGGGCGAGCTTTGCGGCCTCGCCCACGGTGGTGGTAACAACATCGATGCGCTCGGACAGGCGCTCGACTACGCGCTCGGCAATGGTAAGGGTGTCTTGCGCTGCCGTGGTCACGCCGCCAAAGAGCACGTGATTCCAGGGATAGTCGTCAAACGTTGCGATCTTGAGACCCGCCGGCAGCGAGGGACCAAGCTGCGCCAGTGCCTCGGTCAGACGCAGGAAAACCAGGCCGTTGACGGCAATGAGGCCGAGCTTTTTGCCTGCATAGCCGCGGATGGTCTCGTCCAAGCGACCGACGCCCGTGGCGCCACCGTCGGCCAGGGTGACGACCTCGCCCGCAAGGCCGCGGCGCGAAAGCTCGTCGGCAAAGGCCTCGGCGCGCTCTCGACGCACGGGACTATCGTCACTTGCCTCGGTGAGCAGGCACAGACGCTCGCTGCCCGCAGCTGCCAAGGCATCTACCAAGCCGGCGACCAGCTCACGGTTGTTAGATGTCACCAGGTCAACACCGCCGTCGGCAACGTCGCGGTCGAGCAGCACAACGGGCAGACGTCCCGCTGCCGCGGCGATCGCCTCGTCATTGCCTCCGCAGGTGTTGACGACCAGGCCGTCCACGCCGGCATCGATAAGTCTGGTGAGCGACTCCGCTTCCTTAGCGGGGTCGTTGCCGCTAATGGCCGTCATGAGCGAGCAGCCGCGCGCCGCGGCGCTGGCGGAAAGGCCCTCGAGCATGGCGCTCGAGAACGGGTTGGCGATGTCAGCCAGAATCACACCGATGAGGTTCGTACGCGAGCTGCGCAGATTGCGCGCGGCGGCACGTGGGCGATAGCCGGTGCGCTCGATAACTGCCGCGATGCGAGCACGGGTCTCCTCGGTCATTTGCCCGGGGCGGTTGTTGAGGTAGCGCGAGACCGTGGCCGGACTCACGCCCGCCTCGGCGGCAATGTCCTTGATTCTCATCTGCGCCATAACGCACCCCGTTTCCCAATTGTCGGCGATCTGAGCCATTTTAGGCATTTTTTTAAAAATCTCGGTTGCAAAACGCTGTAGGTGAGTATACTACAACTCGAAACGAAACCGATTTCGTAAACCGATTTCGGCGAGCGTTGGCACGCAG
>CAJJVE010000088.1:0-7071 GCA_905196265.1 uncultured Collinsella sp.
CATCATGCCCATGAGAAAGATCCTGAGCACGTCTTCCCCAAACCAACTGTCCGGCAAGACGCGCACGATGGCAACCATGGCCAGCACGCCAACTCCAGCAAACGCGGCCTGTCGAAACAGGAAAAACGTCGCCGTACCATTCTCGTGCAGCGCCTCGACCGAAGATGCCGAGTACACCATCAGCAAGCCAAAGCAAACCAAGCTAAACAGGCAAGCCATAAATATCAAACGGGGGCGCATGATGCGGGCGGGGACGCCGGCAATATAGCGCTCACCGAACGTCTGCCCGCCGCGTCCGGAACGCGGCGTGCTACGCAGCGAGGAAGCACGGTCCGAGTCGGGCCTCCTCATATCACTTCGGGGGCTCTCCTCTCTCACCGGCAACCCCTATTCCGTTTGCGATTTCGCTGCTGCGGCAAGCTGGGCCACGTAGTCCTTAAACACGCGACCGCGCTCCTCGTAGCCCGAGAACTCGTCGAACGAAGAGCAAGCGGGCGAAAGCAGGATCACGTCGCCGCGGCTCGAGAGCGAGCGGGCAACGTCAACGGCATCGCGCAGATCATCGGCCTGGGCGATATCCACGTCACCATCGACATCGGCCTCGTCCATAGCGGCGGTAAAGCGCTCGCGCGCATCGCCAAAGCAAACGACCGAGCGCACGTTGTCCATAACGACGCGGGCAAAGTCCGCAAGCGGGGTACCCTTATCGTGGCCGCCGAGCAGCAAGATCACATCGTCGTCGGGAAACGCCGTCAGGGCCTTTTCGACCGCATCGGTGTTCGTTGCCTTGGAATCGTTGACGTAGCGCACGCCATCGATCTCGCCGCAGGGTTCCACGCGGTGTTCGAGTGGCTGGAACGATGCCAAACCGCGGCAAACGCCCTCGGGATCGGCACCGACGGCCAGAGCAGCCGTGGCGGCACATAGGGCATTGATGACATTGTGATGGCCCGAGATCTTGAGCTCGGACGTGGCGACAAGCTGAGTCTCGACGCCCTTCAGGCGCACGACCATCTTGCCATCGCGCACAAAGGCGGCGTCTGCACCCTCGGGCTCGTCAAAAGCGACCTTGCAGATACGGCGACCCGGTGTGTAGATGTACTCATCGAACTCATGGATGCCGGCATCCTCAACGTCGATAACCACGAGGTCGTCGTCGACCATATTCTCGAACAACTTGATCTTGGCAAGCGCATAGTTCTTGTGGCTCTTGTGCCAGCCCAGGTGGTCGGGCGTGATGTTGAGCAGTACCGCCACGCGAGGATGAAGCTCGGCGGTCGTCGCAATCTGATAACTCGACAGCTCGGCCACAAACCACTCATTGTGTGCGCGGCCGTCGATCTCGTTCACCGGCGGCTCACCGATATTGCCGACGGCCACGCTGGCTTCACCGGCGGCCTTGAGCAGATAATCGGTCAGCGACGTGGTAGTTGTCTTGCCGTTGGTTCCCGTGATGGCGATCCAATTGTGGGGAGACAGGCGATAGGCAAACTCGGGCTCGCCCATAATCTGAGCGGCATGCTCACGCCCAGCCTTAAAGAAGGCCGAGAACTCCGAGATACCCGGGCATGTCACGCACACGTCGTAGGCGCCCTCGACCTGCTCGGTGCCGTAGACAAACGACGCGCCCTGCGCCTCAAGCGCACGTGTGGCGTCATTGGGCTCGGAGGTACCGCCGCCATACACGGTCGTGGCGCTCACGCGCTCGGGATGAGCCAACGCCCAACGGGCGACATCGAGACCGGATTTACCCTGCCCCAAAACAAGCAGGCTAAAGACATCAGCAAGAGGCATGAAAGACCACTATCCCAACTGGAAGAACAGGGCGAGGCCAACGGCGCCAAAGGCCGCGGCGATAATCCAAAAACGGATAACGACCTTGGTCTCGGCCCAGCCCATCTTTTCGAAATGATGATGGATGGGCGCCATAAGGAAGACGCGCTTGTGCGTAAAGTGGAAATAGACGACCTGGATCATGACCGACAGAGTCTCGACGATAAACAGGCCACCGATGATAAGGGAAACGACTTCGGTGTTGGTCATGATGGAGGTGCAGGCAAAAGCGGCGCCCAGGGCAAGCGAGCCGGTATCGCCCATAAAGATGCTCGCCGGGTAGCAGTTGAACCACAAAAAGCCCAGGCAGGCACCGGCGCACGCCGTGCAGAAGATAGACAGGTTCACGTCACCGTGCAAAAACGCCATAGCAGCCATGGCGAGCATGGCGATCATGGAAGTGCCGCCGGCAAGGCCGTCCAGACCATCGGTCAGGTTCACGGCATTGGAAAGACCAGCGATCATCAGCCAGCAAAATACAATGTAGAACCACGGAAACGAAAGGCCGCAGATGGTGGTCGAAAGAACACCGAGGTCAATCGTCAGGCCGCCGGGAAAACGAATCTCGGGGGCGACGCCGCACCAATTGACGGCGAGCACGGTAAAAGTGACGCAGATGATGGTCAGACCGATCATCTTGGCGTGAGGCGTCAGGCCGAGTGAGCGACCATGCGTGACGGATGTCAGGTCATCGATGAGACCCAGAACGCCGGTGGCAAGCGTGGCAAGCAGCACGAGCACGAGCTCGGTGGTGAGCTTGCCCATCAGCAGGCAGGTCAGCGAGATCGCGACAAGGATGATGACGCCGCCCATGGTCGGCGTACCCTGTTTAATCAAATGACGCTTGGGGCCGTCGGCTCGAACCTGTTGGCCGATACCCTCGACCTTCAGCAGCTTGATCCACCACGGCATAAGCAGCAGCGCAATGGCGGCAGCGATGCCAAGTCCCAAAAAGGCCTGATACGTAGGATACGAGGGATTGCCGAACATGGGCTAGCACACACCTTCCACAAAGCGGTCGAGCTCAACAAAACGGGAACCCTTGACCAGTACAACATCATGATTTTCAAGCGCGCCGCCCATGCGGTCGAGCACCTGCTGATAATCGGAGAACACCTGGATGCGGTCCTCATCCATACCCATCATACGTGCGGCATCGGCCATGAGCTGAGCCAGCTCGCCGCCCACGCACGCGAGCATGTCGAGCTTCTTGGCGGCGGCATAGGCGCCCACGAGCTCATGCATGCGGGGGGCCTCGTCGCCCATCTCGCCCATCTCGCCCAGGATCGCCATGCGCGAACCGTCACAGATGAGCGAGCACAGCAAATCGAGGCCGGCAGCCATAGACTCGGCACTGGCGTTATAGGAGTCGTCGATGATGCGTGCTCCGCTCTTGGCGCGCTTGATCTCCTGACGGTGACCGGTGATCGTAAGGCCCCTAAAGGCAGCATCGATCTGCTCGGGCGTCACGCCCAGACGATAGCCGACCGCGGCGGCCTTGACGGCATTGGGCACGGACTGCACGCCGGGAATGGCCAGCATGGTATCGACCGTGTCGCCCTGACCAAAGTCGAGCGTAAAGACCGGATGGCCCTCGTCGTCGACGCGAATGTCGCGTGCGCGGACCTCGTCGTCGTCCGAGACACCGGCCAGCATCACGCCAATACCCGCAGGCTGGGCGAACGTATCGCGAATGAACGGCGTAAAGTCGTCCTCGCCGCCCAAAACCAGCAACGGCGAGAAGTCGCCGGCGGCGCACATGCCCTGGACAATCTCGGACTTGGCGCGGGCGATGTTCTCGCGGCTGCCCAGGATGCCGATGTGGGAGGTTCCGATCTTGCTCACGATGGCAAGATTGGGGTTGGCAGACTGGGACAGGCGCTCAATCTCATGAAAATGGTTCATGCCCATCTCGAGCACCAGAACCTCGGTATCGGCCGGAGCGGAAAGCACCGTGAGCGGCATGCCGATCAGGTTGTTGAAATTGCCCTTCGTGGCCCAGACGCGATAACGCTTGGCGAGCACGGCGGCGAGCACATCCTTGGTCGTAGTCTTGCCAATCGAACCGGTAATGCCGACGACCAGGCAGCCAAGCTCCAAGCGATATGCGTGCGCCAGGCGCAGCAAGAACTCCACGGGGTCGTCGGTCAGCAAGATGGCGCATCCCTTGTCCTGCGCCAACGAAACCAGCTCGGCATCGGGCTCGCGCGTCATCACGACGGCACCGGCACCCGACTCGATGGCACGGGAGGCAAAATCATTGCCGTCGACCTTTTCGCCGGGGAAGGCGACAAAGATCGTCCCCTCCTCGACCTGACGCGAGTCGATAACGCACCCGCGGCATACCCGGTCGACTTCTTCCGTCACGGTTCGGGCCCCCGTTGAGGCCGCGAGGTTGTTGACGGCGATCTCTATCATTGCAGCTCCCCTGTAAACCTAATAATGCTATCGGCGTATTGTATCCCAGTGCCATGCGCGCGTGGTGCAGGGCATGTGAACACCCTTCAGATCAAACGGCAGACCACGCTCAAGATTGTAACCCCCTACTTCGTGCGCGGGATTCCCAGCACGTCGAGCGCGTTGGCCATAATGGACTGGAATGGCACCGCGGCGGCATCCGAGCCGCTCGGCGTTCCATCGAGTGTGATATAGCACAGCACCTTGGGCGATTGTGCCGGCGCAAAGCCCATAAAGGACGACATGTAGTTCTCCTTGAGGTAACCGCCGTTCTCGTCAGCACGCTCGGCCGTGCCGGTCTTGCCCGCCACGTCGTAGCCATCGACCGCACCGCCAACGCCCGTGCCTTCGGACACAACCGTCTGCATACACGATGTCACCTGGGCGGCAGCGTCCTCCGAAATCGCACGCTCGCCTTCGCCCCAGTCCTTCTCATCGCCCTTGCTGGACTTATAGAAGTGCGGAGTCATCATCACGCCGCCGTTCGCGATGCCGCCCACGGCACGTGCGACCTCAATCGGCGAGACGGACAGCGCCTGGCCAAAGCTCATCGAGCCCAGCGTGGCGCCGTCGTACTGGTCGCGCTCCTTGACGATGCCCAGACTCTCACCCGGAAAATCGACACCGGAGCTATGACCGATACCCCACTTGTCCACATAGGTGGCAAAATCATCGGCACCGATCTTGCGTCCCACCAGGACAAAGCCCACATTGGACGAACGGCGCATCATCTCGCGCACGTCCATGGTCATGGTGTAGTCGCGCTTATCGGCGTCGGTAACGGTGTCGTCGCCAACTTTAATGCTCGCCGGCACCTCAAACGACGTGCTCGAACGCACGGCGCCCAAGTCGAAGCCGGCACCGGCCACGAGCGTCTTAAAGACCGAGCCGGGCTCGTAGGCATCGGTAACCAGGCGCAAGTTCATGTCCTCGGTCTTGGCGTTTTCCAGATCGGTCTGGTCATATGTCGGATACGAGCATGCCGCCAGAATCTCGCCCGTCGTGGGATCGGTGACCAGGGCCGAGCCGTTCTTGGCCTTGGTCTTTTCGACCGCCTCGGCCAGGGCGTCCTCGGCGGCGCGCTGGATATTGACATCGAGCGTCGTCACGATGTCCACGCCGTCCACCGCGGCAACCTTTTTATAGGCGCCGCCTGCGATATAGCTACCGTCCCTCGCCCGCTCACGCACCAGCGAACCGTTGGTTCCGGTCAAAAGCTTGTTGTACTGTTTTTCGAGGCCCGTCAGACCGTCGTTGTCCACGTTTACCACGCCAAGCACCTGCGATGCCAGGTTGCCGTAGGGGTACACGCGCTTCATGGCCTGCTCAAAGAGCACACCGGGCAGATTCTTCTTCTCCAGCGCCGCGACATCGTCCTCGTCCACCTGACGTTTGATATACACCCAGGTGCCATCCGACTCAACGAGCTCGCGACAGGTCTTTTTATCGATTCCCGTAGCTTTGACCAGTGCCGATACCGTCTTGTCAACGTCCTCGATAAGCTGAGGATTCACGGCGATGTTGCGGCATTCGACCGACGACGTCAACACGTTGCCGTTACGGTCGTAGATGGTACCGCGCTTGGCATACAGCGTCTGCGCAAGCAAGCGACGTGCATCGGCGCGGTCGCGCAACTTATCGGCTTCCACGATTTGATAGTCGGCAAGGCGAAGGACGCCCAAACCCAAGCCAAACCCGATAAAGCCCATGACGGCCTTGCGACGGGGCAGCGGCGTGCCCGTGAGCCATTCGGTCGACGAGCTCTTGTGCGGTCTGGTGTTATGCATTTGAGGACCACTCGAGCCACGGAGACGCGACGCAGGGTCGTTGCCATAGGACGGCCTCGCGTTGTAAGATGGCCGACCCGTTCCTTGATAACCAGAACGTCCCCGCGATGAGGGACGTCCAGAACCGCGACCCCCGTCGGAACCGCGGCGATAGTCATTTGTCATACTCAGCTACCGTCTTGTTACTGAGCGGTCGCGGTCGAGCTAGCGCCCGCGGCTGCATCCTGCGAAAAATCAAGTGTAACGCTCTCGCTGGGCTCCACCATGCCATAAGCGCCCGCAAGGTCGCGAATGCGCGTGTCGGCACCATAGACCGAATGCATGACCTCCAGGTCGGAGCTCTCGTCGGTCGCCTTCTCGAGCGTGTTGGTAAGCGCGGCGTTGCTGTTGAGCACCTGGGCCGTAACGCCGGCGAGCGCCACACGGGCGACACCGATCGTCATGAAGATGGCCGCAATGATGCAAAACGTTTTAAGAACGCTCATGAAAACCGGGCTTACCGCCTGGTTTGCCTGACGGCCCGCGCCCGTGTAGACATCAAAGCGCGGCGTGCGCTGCTCGCGGGGAGCAACGGGGGCCTGCGGTGCCTCACGATAGGCGGGCATGGCGTTCATATCATAGGCGAGTGCCGCGTTTGAGGTGTTGTAGCCCATGATATGCCGCCTCCCATCCCGAGTACGTTGGTAGTGTGTTTAAGCTTCGTTTGTGGTACGAGCGGGAGGTCCAATATCGCGCAGTCGCGTCTACAGACGCTGCGCCACGCGGATCTTGGCTGATCTCGCCCGAGGGTTGCGCGCAACCTCATCGGGTTGGGCAACCAGGGGTTTGCGGGCGATGACCTTGAGTATCGGCACGTTGCCGCACACGCACACCGGAATCTCCGGCGGACACGTGCACCCCTGGCTCATCTCCTTAAAGTGGTTCTTTACGATACGGTCCTCGAGCGAGTGATACGAGATGACGCAGATGCGTCCGCCCGGGTTGAGCCACCTTG
>CAJJVE010000089.1:0-7000 GCA_905196265.1 uncultured Collinsella sp.
GATACCGGTGAGCCCATGAAGATGCCCGTTGGCCCCAAGACGCTCGGCCGCATTTGGAACGTCATGGGCAAGCCTGTCGACGGTAAGCCCATGCCCGAGGTGGAGGAGTTCTATCCCATCCACCACGCAGCGCCCCGCTTCGACGAGCTCACCACCAAGACCGAGATTTTCGAAACCGGCATCAAGGCCGTTGACCTGCTTGAGCCCTACATCCGTGGCGGCAAGACGGGTCTGTTCGGCGGCGCCGGCGTCGGCAAGACCGTTCTGATTCAGGAGCTCATCAACAACCTCGCCCAGGAGCACGGCGGCACCTCGGTGTTCACCGGTGTCGGCGAGCGTACTCGTGAGGGTACCGACCTGTTCCTCGAGATGAGCGAGTCTGGCGTTATCGACAAGACCTGCTTGGTCTATGGTCAGATGAACGAGCCGCCTGGAGCGCGTCTGCGCATCGGTCTGGCTGGCCTTACCACCGCTGAGTACTTCCGCGATCGCGGCCAGGACGTTCTGCTGTTCATCGACAACATCTTCCGCTTCTCCCAGGCCGGTTCCGAGGTTTCCGCACTGCTGGGTCGTATGCCGTCCGCCGTCGGTTACCAGCCTACGCTGGCTACCGAGATGGGCGACCTCCAGGAGCGCATTACCTCGACCAAGACGGGTTCCATCACCTCCGTCCAGGCTGTCTACGTCCCTGCAGACGACCTGACCGACCCGGCGCCTGCCACGACGTTTACGCACCTCGACGCCACCACGGTTCTTTCGCGTAGCATTTCGTCGCTCGGCCTGTTCCCGGCTATCGACCCGCTCGCGTCTTCCTCCGACGCTCTCGATCCCTCGATCGTCGGCGAGGAGCACTACCGTGTCGCCGTCAAGGTCCAGGAGCTCCTGCAGGAGTACTCCGACCTTCAGGACATCATCGCCATTCTGGGTATGGACGAGCTGTCCGAGGAGCAGCGCCTTACGGTTAACCGTGCCCGTAAGATTCAGCAGTTCCTCTCCCAGTCCTTCCACGTCGCCGAGAAGTTCACCGGCAACCCCGGTGTCTACGTCCGCGTCGAGGATACCGTCCGCTCCTTTGCCGAGATTGTCGACGGCAAGGCCGATGACCTGCCCGAGCAGGCATTCCGCTATGCTTCCACGATTGAGGACGTGCGCGAGCGCGCCCGCAAGATGGGGGAGAAGTAGGTTATGCGTATCCGCATCGTGTGCCCCGTGAGCTGCGCCTATGAGGGCGACGCTGCGTTTGTGTCGATTCCGTCCACGGATGGCGAGTTTGGCGTTCTGCCTGCTCACTCCAGCGAAATCTGCACGATCGACCGCGGTTACGTTCGCGTTTCCGATAAGGCCATGGGCACTGTCGACCACACGTTTGCCGTGGCCGGCGGCTATGCCCAGGTTGCGGACGATGTCGTGACCGTCCTCGCCGAGCGCGCTTGCGATTTGGCGACCGTCGACGCCGACAAGGTTAAAGCTGATATTCAAGGTTTTGAAGAGAAGCTGGGTAATTTGTCGGAGGATGATGCACGCCGCGCCTACCTCTATAATGAAATCGCATGGTGTAAGCTCAAGCTTGCCCAATAGTCAAACGCTTTAGCGTTCGACCATTTGCGAACACATCATGCCCGGGATGGCTCAGCCACCCCGGGCATGCTTTTTGAAAGGGTAAACCTTGGATATTATCCGCGTTGAGGGTGGCCACGCCATCGGAGGTTCCGTGCCTGTTTCGGGTGCCAAGAACTCCGCGCTCAAACTTATGGCGGCAACGCTTCTGGCGCCGGGCAAGACGACGCTGCAGAACGTGCCTGATATTTCCGATGTCCACGTGATGGGCAAGGTGCTCAAGGGTATGGGCGCTACGATCGATGTTCTCGACGAGCACACGCTCGAGATCGATACCTCCCAGGTTGATTCTTGGGAGGCGCCCTACGAGCTCGTTGCCAAGATGCGCGCTTCTACTGCCGTGATGGGACCCCTGCTGGGCCGTTTCCATCGCGCCAAGATCGCCATGCCCGGCGGCTGCAACCTGGGTGCTCGCAAGATCGATATGCATATCTTGGGTCTTGAGGCCTTGGGCGTTGAGTTCGATACCGCCCACGGCTATATCAACGCCAACGCGCCCCAGGGCCTGCACGGTACCACCGTCACGCTCGAGTTTGCCAGTGTCGGTGCGACCGAGAACCTCATCATGGCCTCCGTGCGCGCGCAGGGTACCACGGTAATCGACAATGCCGCCCGCGAGCCCGAGATCGTCGATCTCGCCAACATGCTCAACGAAATGGGCGCCAAGATTGTCGGCGCCGGTACGCCTGTCGTGACCATCGAGGGCGTGGAGGAGCTGCATCCCGTTACCCATCGCGTGGTGGGCGACCGTATCGAGGCCGGTACCTTTATCGTTGCCGGCGCGTTGATGGCCGACGATCGCGGTGTCGACGTTACGGGCTTTTGCCCCATTCATTTGGGCATGGTGCTCAAGAAGATGGAGCTCATGGGCATCGACTGCGAGCGCGTCGAGGATGGCGTCCATGTGAACCGTGCCGAGCGTATCAAGCCGGTCGATATCCAGACGCTCCCGTTCCCCGGTTTCCCCACGGACATGCAGGCGCAGATCATGGTGCTCTCCGCCCTGGCCGACGGCAGCTCCGTTATCACCGAGAACATCTTCGAGAATCGCTTTATGTTCGCATCCGAGCTGGTGCGAATGGGCGCCGATATTCGCATCGAGAGCCATCACGCTATGATTCACGGCGTCAAGGGCTTTTCCGGCGCTCAGGTAACCTCACCGGATCTTCGTGGTGGCGCGGCACTCGTCGTTGCCGGCCTCATTGCCGACGGCACGACCGAGGTCTCGGCCATCCATCACATTAAGCGCGGCTACGAGCAGTTTGTTGAAAAGCTGCAGGCGCTTGGCGCTCATGTCGAACACGCCACTGTTCCCGATCCCGTCATCTACTAATGCAGGTTGCCTATGTTTAAGAAAAAGCCCATTACGGAATCTCGAAGACCTTCGACCGGCGCTCAGGCAAAAATCTATAGCCGCGATAACGTTGCCCGCTATTCCGAGCGCGCTCGTCAGCGCCGTCGCGGTCATACGGTTCGCCGCGTCGCGCTCATTGCTGTGCTCGGTGTGCTGTTGAGCGCTACGACTGCCGCCGGCCTGTGGTTTGCCACCATTATGGGCAAGCTCGGCGATTCCAACGTCATTACCGACAACCTGCGCCAGATCCTGGTTGATACCGACGAGGCAAAGGACCCGTTCTACGTGCTACTCCTTGGCACTGACGGTCGCCCGGGCGAGGATACATACCGCGCCGACTCGATTATCCTGGCGCGTATCGATCCCACGCAAAAGCAGGCGACGCTCATCTCCATTCCGCGTGATACCAAGGTCGTCTACAACGGTTCGACCATGAAGATCAACGCCTGCCACACCTACGGCGGCGCCGAAGCCATGGTCCAGGCGGTCAACGAGCTGTGCGGCGTGCAGATTTCGCACTATGCCGAGGTCAGCTTCGATGGCATGCAGTCGCTCATCGACTCGGTCGGCGGCATCGACATCAACGCGACCGACGATGTCGACGACCCCGAGCATCTCGACATTAAGATCACCGCCGGTCAGCAGCACATGGATGGCGCAACCGCCCTTACCTATGCCCGCTGCCGCTACATCTATGCCGATGGCGACTACACGCGTATGCGCCACCAGCGTCAGGTACTTGGCGCCCTTGCCAACCAGATCCTCAACAACTTCGATGCTACCAAGGTCTTCGACCTCGTCAATTCGCTGTCCGACATGCTCGTGACCGATATGAGCGTTCAGGACATCGTCTCTACGGTCAATGCCATGCGCGGCATGGATGTTGACGGCATCTATTCGGCCAACTTGCCTTCGTATGCCGATGACAGCACCATGATTGATGGCGTGAGCTACGTCTTTGTCTACGAGGACGAGCTCAAGGAAATGATGGAGCGCGTCGACGCTGGTAAGGATCCCAAGGGCCCCAATACCATGGGCCAGTCCGATGGCTCCAGCTCTACAATCGGCGACCTGAACAACAACACGTCCGACGATTACGCTAACGGCACCGCAACCTCATCGGTCAGTTCTGACGATCCCGATGACTCAAGCGATTCGAGCGATTCGGACTACTACGAAGAGCCCACCGGCGACGGCAACGGCTACGAAGCCAACTACTAGAGTTACGCGGGCTTACCAGCCCGCGTAACGGCTCGACGCTGCGCGCCGTCCAAGGCGACAATTTGTCATTCAAAAGGCAGGGCATGACCAGAAGGTCAATGCCCTGCCTTTTTCATGCCAACTTGTCCGCCTTGGGCGACGCTCACTGACGTTGGCTCAACCTGCGATGCTGTGTAGTGGTAGTCATTGGGGACGTTCTTAAACGACTAGTCAAGGGGGACACTCTTGCGGCATTTGGCACTTGGGGACGTTCCCTTTGTGCCGGCAGTTGGGGACACTCCTTGCGTCAAGAGGCTGGCGCGCGTCAACCTGTCCTCATTGCAGCAAAAAATCGCCCCGTTCTCTGGTGAGGACGGGGCGATTCGTCTTTTGGGATTGTGCAGCCAGGCTTATGCGAAGCGGGCGACGAGTTCCTGGAGGACGTCGGTCATCTTGACGAGCGAGCTGACCGGGACAAACTCGTTAACGCCGTGGTAGCAGTAGCCGCCCGTGGAAAGGTTGGGGCAGGGCAGGCCGCGGAACGACAGCTGCGCACCGTCGGTACCACCGCGAATCGGCAGTACCTGGGGCTCAATGCCGCAGGCAAGGTAGGCTTCCTTGGCGACATCGATAAGCTCGGGGTAGTCACGCACGATCTCGGCCATGTTGCGGTACTGCTGCTTGATCTCGACCGTCACGCGTTCATCGCCCAGGCGCTGGTTGAGCAGGGCTGCGGCGGAATCAATCAGCGCGAGCTTCTGCTGGAACTTTGCCGCGTCGTGGTCGCGAACGATATAGCGCGCCGTAGCGTGGTCGACGGTTGCAGACACGCCCTCAAGATGATAGAAGCCCTCGTAGCCCTCGGTGTATTCCGGGCGCTGCGCATAAGGGAGCAGCGCGTTAAAGTCGCAGAACAGATTGCCCGCGTTGACCATGCGGCCCTTGGCGTCACCGGGATGGATGGATTGACCCTCAAAGCGAACGGTTGCCTCGGCGGCGTTAAAGCACTCCCATTCCAGCTCGCCAACGGGACCGCCGTCGACCGTGTAGGCGTACTTGCAGCCAAAGGCCTCGATGTCCAACAGCTCGGCGCCGTGACCGATCTCCTCGTCCGGGCAAAAACAAATGCCGAGTGCGGGGTGGGGCAGCGAGGGGTCCTGAGCGATACGCGCGACAAGCGCCATGATCTCGGCGACGCCGGCCTTGTCGTCGGCGCCCAGCAGTGTGGTGCCGTCACTGCAGACCAAGTCCTCACCCACAAGGTCGTTCAGGGCGGGAAGCTTGGCGGTGCTCATGGCCACAGGCTTGCCGTCAACGGTACCGCAGACCAGGTCGCCGCCTTCGTAGTGCACAATGTGCGGCTTCACACCGGCGCCCGGCGCAGCCTCGGTGGTGTCGAGGTGTGCGATCAGGCCCAGGGCGGGCTTGTTCTCCGCGCCCGCGCTCGCAGGAATATGCGCGCACACGTAAGCATGCTCGGTCACATGGGCATCGGTCGCGCCGAGCTCGCGCAGCTCCTCGGCCAGGATGTTGGCAAGGTCAAACTGAACGGTGCTCGAAGGCACCTGATCGCAGTTTGCATCCTCGGATTGCGTGTTGATTTGGACGTAGCGCAAAAAGCGCTCAAGGACGTCGGGGTTCGTGGCGTTGTTTTCCATAAAGACCGCTCCAATCTTGGTCGTCGTGTGCAACAAGAACTCTAGCACGGTATGCCACGGCATACCGCGACACTTGGATGGGGTAGAATCAGCCTTTGAAAGCAGAAGGGACGGAAGGTCATGGATACGACAAATAGCTCGCTCGAGCTGCACCTAACAGTGGCGAACGAAGACTACTTGGAGTGCATGGTTCGCATCGAAAACGAAGAAGGAGAGGCCAATGGCGTGCGATCGGTCGACATCGCGCAGCGTCTTGGTGTCTCCAAGGCATCGGTCAATAAGGCGGTTTCGGCGCTTAAGGCGTCCGAGCTTGTCGAGCAATCGCATTACGGCAAGGTCATCCTGACCGACCGTGGTCGCGAGGTCGGCACGGCTATCTGGTACCGTCATCGCCTTATCCGTACGTTTTTGGTCCAGGAGCTCGGCGTCGATTTTGAGCGGGCCGATTCCGAGGCGTGCATGATGGAACATGCGCTTTCCGAGGACACGATGAGCCGCTGGCTCGCCTATCTCGAAAAACAGGGAATCAGCGTCGAGGAATAGCGAAACACATATATGGATACGAGTTATTACAACCGTCCCGGCGGCGAGGAACTTATGCGCCGCATGTCGAGCGAGACCCTGTTGACGCAGGGCCCCATGGGCAGCGTGCTGATGAGTGAATACGATGCCGCCGACATCCCACCGGCGTTTTGGAACCTTGCCGAGCCGCAGACTGTTTCTCGTATCCATCGCCTGTATGTCGCCGCCGGTGCGCAGGTGCTCATTACCAATACCTTTCAGGCATCAAGCTATGCCCTCAAGCAAGATCAGATTACGCCGTCCGTGGCTGAGGTCAATCGCGGTGCCGTCGATGATGCGCGCCAGGCGCACCCTCAGCTGCTGCTGGGCTCGATGGGCCCGATTGGCATTGAGTGGTTTGCCGAAGACTCTGCCGAGTATCGCGAAATCCGAGGCATTTCGCGAGAGCAGGCATACGCCCTGCTCAATGCTGGTGTTGACGGTCTGCTGATCGAGACGGTGACGTCTATCCGTAATCTGCAGCCCATGCTTGCCGGCGCCCAGGATGCTGCCGATGGCATGCCTGTTTTGGTAAGTTTTGTCGTTGACGATAAAGGCGACCTGCTAGGCGATGGCCTCAACATCGAGGCTGCCGTTTTGTACGCCGAAA
>CAJJVE010000090.1:0-6906 GCA_905196265.1 uncultured Collinsella sp.
AGGGCGCCAGCAGCAGACCGACGGCGATGGGGCGGCTCACGAAGAGCATAAACGCCATGAGTGCCAGGCCCGGTAGCAGCATTTGCGGCAGGCGGGCGGGCGTCACGAGCAGGCCGAGCAAAAAGAAGATTGTCATCTCGGCCATCTCGGTGAGGGTGTCGAAGAAGTGCGCCAGCTCGACCTTGCCGGTGATGTCGCTCGCGCCCAGCACGATGCCGGCAAGGTACACGGCCAAAAAGCCGTTGCCGCCCAGGTAACTCGGCAGCGCGTAGGCGACGATGGCCACGGCGAATAAAAAGATAGTCTGCGCGCCCTCGGCTGTTGCGTGTGCGCGCTCAATCAGGCGACTCGATGCCCAGCCGATAACAAGGCCTAGCCCCGCGCCCAGGATGATCTGCTTGGCCAGCAGCACGGGGATGTTAATGTCGCCGCCGGCCGCGAGTGTGGCGAGCACGGCGGTGAGCATGTAGGCGACGGGATCGTTGGAGCCCGATTCGACTTCGAGCAGCGAGTCGGTGCCACCTCTCAGCGACAGGCTGTGCTCGCGCAGCACGCTAAAGACGCTCGCCGCGTCGGTGGATGCCACGACCGATCCCAGCAGCAGGCCGCCGATCCAGTCGAAGCCAAGTGCGAAATGCGCAAAGGCGCCCGTGATGCCAGCGGTGATGACGACGCCGAGGGTGCTCAGCAGCACTGCGGGCACGGCGACAGGTTTGGCGCGGTCGATGTTGGTGTTAAAACCGCCGTAGAACATGATGAACAGCAGCGCCGTGCTGCAGACGGTTTCGGTGAGCGCATAGTCGCTAAAGTCGATATGCGCCGGACCGTTGACGCCCAGTAGCATGCCGAGTGCGATAAAGATGAGCAGGGTGGGGAAGGGGAGCTTTTTGCCGACGGGTTTAATGGTCAGGCACAGAATAATGACGAGGCCGATAAAGAGAAGTATCTGGTTCATGGATGGTGTCCGCTCCTGGGTGGTTGGCGTGGCACGGTCAGTTGTCTGCGGTTATTTGTACCCAAAGATGGCGGGTTATGGGGGCGGATTGCGGGCGTGCTCATTTTCGACACGAGGCTGCGGCGTGTGCGACGCTGGTCGGGACGCTGGGCCAGACGGCGTGGCGTGAGCGGTCCGGGTTGGCAGGCGTGCGCTGGCAACCGTTGACGGTATGCAACCCTTTCCAGCTTTATTGCAACGGAGTACAATGGATAACGTTTAAGTTCAACTTGAAGTTTTAGTTGCGGCTCCGGGCTTCGGCCGTAATGCAGGGAAAGGCGTTCCATGGCGATCTATGTGACATCTGATGCTCACGGGCACGTGCGTGCGCTTGACGAGGCCCTGTCCAAGATTTCGCTGGCGTCCGACGATACGCTGTACGTGCTGGGCGACATGATCGATCGCGGGCCCGATCCGGTTGGCGTTATTAAGCTCGTGCGCTCGCTGCCCAACGCTCGCGTGCTCAAGGGTAATCACGAGCAGATCATGCTCGATGCCATCATTGGCCAGGATCCGCTTGATGCCGAGACCTGGGATATCAACGGCGGTTGGACTACTCGTCAGCAACTCAACGATATGGAATTTGAGGCGTACGAGGAGCTCGTGCGTTGGATGGCGACGCTGCCGCTCTACGCCGTGGCCGAGACTGACGAGCGTTCGTATCTGCTGGTGCACGCCGGTATCCAGACCGAGGCGGCGCGGGCGTTTTTGCTTGAACATGGGGTTGATTGTGCCGATGGTGCGGGGGCGGTGGATGCCGATCGCGAGCTACTGCAGCAGATGCTTGCGGTGCAGTCGTCCGATGACTTGCTGTGGATTCGTCACGGCTACTGGGATGCGTCGACGGGGCTGCTTTCCGCCGAGGGCAAGGGCCCGGTCGTGGTGAGCGGCCACACGCCCACGGTGTCGCTTGGGCGTTATTGCGAGGTCGGCGGCCTGGCGGGACTCGATGAGGAGTCGGGCCGCGGGCAGATTGTGCGCTTGGGCGGTGAGGACACCGCCGGCGTGCCCGATCGCATCGACATCGACTGCGCCGCCGCCACGGGCTCCGAGTTCGGCCGCGTGGGCATCCTTCGCCTAGACGACGGGGCCGAGTTCTACGCGAACATCAACCCGGGCGAATAATCGGTGCAAAGGGTAGCTAATTACGGACGGGGCTTTTTGTCTACTTTCGGAGAGCAGTGCCTTCTTGCTCGGTAAGCGCAAGAAATGAGGAGCGTCTGCGTCCTCGGCAGCGCGAAAATGCTCGAAAAACCGTCGCAACGGAGTCAAACGACGTCGCGGCGGTTCTTTTTTGGCTGCCCGCTGGCTAAGTGAGTAGACTTTTTTGGTAATGCCGAGCACCCAACATATTTGCCTCAATAAAACCGCAGGTCACAGGCTTGTGCTTTGTTGGCGTGGTCGGGGATTCGGAAAAAGCCTACTCACTTAGTTTTGCGTGATGCATATTGTGCGCAACGAGACCCCGGCCGGGGTGATTCCATCGTAAATTCCGGTGACCGGGGGCAGCTAATTAGGCGCCGTACGGGTTGCGGTCGCGTTCGATGCGTTGGCGGATGTGGGCGTACTCGATAATCAGTAGCACCAGGAGTAGGGCCATGATGGCCAGGTAGCTCACCACAGCGCCCATCAGACCCAGCAGCTTAATCAGGATCACCGGCAGCACCACGCTTACGGCGAAGCAGATCAGGTAGATCTTGGTGACGTCGCCGGCGTGGCGCAACACCGTGATGATGGCGTAGATAAAGTCGATTGCCGCGGTGACGCCGCCGGCGACAACCATCAGCAGTGCCAGCGTGCGGTAGCGCTCAAAGTTAAGGCCGTACATAAAGCTCATGATGGGAATGCCGGGGCCTGCCATAAATGCGGCGCACGCTCCGGTGATGACCACGATCAGTGCCATAACGGCGACAATAATCAGGTCAAAGCGGCGACGCTTGCGCGGATTCGCCCAAATGCTCGATAGACGCAGGAGCTGCGGTTTATAGATAAATCCAATGCTCAACAAAATGGCCTGCGCCGGAAAGAACAGTGCATTAAAGTACAGCTGATACTTGTAGGCCAGCGCGCCTTCCATCACGAACTTGGGCATGCTCTCGATAAGGTTAAACAGGAACAGCGCACCAAAGAGCGGAGCGCACTGGATAAACAGGTGGCCAGCCTCGCGCAGACTCATGCGGCGTGATTTTTCGGTCTCGAGCAGGGCGAGCGGGGCGGTGACCAGCACGAGCGAGGCAATCGCGGCGATGCCCATGGCCATGGCCGCGATGGGCATGCTGCGCGTGAGGAACAGTGCCACGCTAAAGACCGCGATGACGCCGGCGGAACGCAGCGTTTGACTCATGCCGGCCAAATAGAGCTTGTCGGCCTGCTGCAGGCGGCCCTCGTACACGTCGGCGATGCCGTCGATCACCTTATAGAGGTAGACGCCCAGGCCGATCGTGGCCATCTGCGCATCGTAGCCGCGGGCGCTGCTGTATACCAGGCCGCATGCCAGCGCGAGCGCTCCGCAGAGCCAGCGGTTGAGCTGGTAGGAGGCGAAGGAGGTTTTTTCGTCGATGTCCGAGACCTGAAAGTTGCGCACGCCGTAGTTGCACGCGATCATGATGAGCGTGCCGGTGACAAAGGCGATGGAGAACTTGCCGGCCTCCTCGGCGCCTACGAGCTGCGTCGACACAATGGTGAGCAGCGGAAACGCCATGCCCCATACGGCGGTGCCCAAGGTATTCCAAAGGTAGTCGCGGCTGGTGGCGTGCTCCTCGTATTCCGCCTCCTGCGTGGAGAAACCGCCGCCGTAGACTGCTCCGAGCAGGCGGTTCCACCAGGCATTGACCATGCGGTGGATGGGGCCGGGTTGGCGATCGCGCTCGCGGCGACGGCGTGTGGCCTGGCTGCTGTCGGGGCCGCCGGCGTTACGCTGGCTCAGCTCTTGGATGCGCGCGAGCTCTTCGGCGGTGTGCGATGCGGGGAACAGGCCGTTTTCGATGCGTCCGCCCTGTCCGTGCGCCTCGCCCGATACGGCGGGGTCGGCGACGCCATTGCGGCGGGCGATGGCGCGGCGGATGCTATCGAGGGGCGTGATACTCAAGGCGGTTCCTTTCTCTTACTGCGCTCTAGTATAGTCGCGGTGGTGTCCATTCGTGTTTTTGAACAGCTTGTTCAATAATTTCGGCGGGCGGCTGTAATTTGTCGGTAAACGTGCGGTATCCTATTGAAGTTTTGTGACCCCCCCGATGCCGCTTGCGCGGTACCAAGGAGTTTTCACCCATGGATGTCGCCGCGTTTTTGCTGGCTCTTGTGCCGATCATCTGGCTCGTCGTGATGCTGCTGTGCTTTAAATGGCCGGCTTGGAAGGCCGCCATCGGTTCGTTTGTTCTTTCGTGCGTGCTCGCTTATGCGTGGTGGCATTTGCCGGCGGCGCAGATAGCCACGGCCTCGCTCGAGGGCTTTTTGATGGCGCTGTGGCCCATCGTGTTGGTGATTATCGCCGCCGTCTTTACGTATAACCTGTGCGTGCGTACGGGCGCCATGGACGTGATCGGCAGCATGATCACCTCCATCAGTAGCGACCGCCGTCTGTTGGCGCTGCTCGTGGCCTGGTGCTTCGGCGGCTTTATGGAGGGGATGGCCGGCTTTGGTACCGCTGTTGCCATTCCCGCCGGCATGCTCGCGGGTCTTGGTTTTGAGGCAGTGCCTGCCGTGCTGATCTGCCTGCTGGCCAACGGCGTGCCCACGCCCTACGGCTCCATCGGCATCCCCACAGTGTCCGTTGCCGACCTGGTGGGTCTGGATTCCCTGCACCTGGCGACCGTTCAGCTGGTGCAGCTGGCACCGTTCTTTGTGGTGATGCCGCTGCTTATTGTGCTGGTTGCGGGTCGTGTTGCCGATGACCAGGGCAATGTTGCGAGCGTGAGCGAGCGTCTGCACGGCGTTGCCGGAGTGGCACTGCTTTCCGGTGTGTCCTTTGTTGGTGCGGCCCTGGTCGTCGCCATGTTTGTGGGCCCCGAGCTTGCCGTGGTCGTGGGCTCCATCGTGTCGCTCGCACTGACCGCCGCGCTTGCCATGCGCGCCGAGAAGTCCGGTCACCTGGACGCGCGCTTCCATATGAATATCGAGGCCGGCGAACAGCTCACCGTTAAATCGGCGCTTTCGGCCTGGTCGTGCTTCATTCTGATTTTTGTGCTGCTGCTGGGTACCTCCAACCTGGTGCCCGTCGTGCACGCCGCGCTCGCGCCGTTTGCGAGCCACGTGCAGGTGTATTGCGGCGAGAACCCCGGTGCGCTTACGTTTTCGTGGATCAACACGCCGGGTGTTTGGATTTTCCTGGCCGCGTTTGTCGGCGGCGCGATTCAGGGCGCTTCGCCGCGTCTGATGGGCGAGGTGCTGGCCGCGACCGTCAAGCAGATGATGCCGACGGTCATTACCATGCTTTCGGTGCTGGGCTGCGCCAAGGTGATGGGCTATGCGGGCATGATTTCATCGATTAGCGCGTTCTGCATCGCCATCGCCGGTGGTCTGTACCCGATTCTGGCTCCGTGGATCGGTGCCGTCGGTGCGTTCGTGACCGGTTCGGGCACGTCCTCGGGCATGCTGTTTGGTCCCATCCAGAGCCAGGCGGCTACGGCGCTGGGCGTGAGTGACTACTGGATGGTCGCGCTGAACGCCCTGGGCGTCGCCGCCGGTAAGATGATCTCGCCACAGACCCTCGCCATCGGTCTTGCCGCCGTTCACGTGCGCGGTAAGGATGCCGAGCTCCTGGGCGCAGTGCTGCCCTACGCCGCCGGCATGCTGGTCCTCATGAGCGCCATCGCCATGCTCGGCCAAGGCCTGCCGCTATAGTCGGCACTTAGGGACGTTCCTTATGTGCCGGCACTTTGGGAACGTCCCTAAGTGCCGGCATCTGGGGACACTCCTTGGCTGTTGCCTGTTCAAGAGTGTCCCCAACGACTAGTCGTTTAAGAATGTCCCCAATGACTGGGCCGCTTGCGTGCGATTTTTGACCGTTGGGCGGGCGCTTCGCCGTTGCCGCAAAAACGTTTTTGCATATCGGGTACAACGGGCTTTACGCGAGTAAAGTGCGCGCCGCGTCCACGTGTCGCGCTTTTAAAGGAGGCCCCATGCCAGGTGTTACCCCCGCAGAAGTTCTGTCCAACTTTGGCATCACGCTGGTGGAAGATCCCGCCGAGAACCAGCCCCGCCTGCTGGTTGACCTGCCGGCAGCCGAGCTCGTCGAGCATGCGATTCGCCGCGAAGAGGGCCGTATGGCCTCCAACGGTGCACTCGTGATCGAGACGGGGGAGCGTACCGGACGTTCGCCCAACGACCGCTTTATCGTTGATACGCCCGACGTGCACGACAAGATTGCTTGGGGTGCCGTCAACCGCCCGCTGTCCGTCGAAAGCTACGAGGTCATCAAAGCCGGCATCGTCGACTATCTCAACGAGCGCGATGTGTTCGTCACTCGCGGTATGGCCGGTGCCGACCGCAACCATACGCGTCGCCTGCTTGTCGCCTGCGAGCGTGCCAGCCAGGCGCTCTTTATTAAGCAGATGCTCGCCCGTCCGCTCGCTCGCGAAATCGCGCGCACCGGTGAGCCGGACTTTTGCGTGCTCGCGGCGCCAGGTTACCAGTGTGACCCTGCCATCAAGGGCCTCAACTCCAGCGCCGCCGTGGTCATCAACTTCCAGGAGCGCGTGATTCTGGTCGCGGGCACCGGCTACTCCGGCGAGATCAAAAAGTCCATCTTCAGCGTTATGAATTACTTGCTGCCCGTCGAGGACGACGTTCTGCCTATGCATTGCTCGGCCAGTATGGACCCCGTCACGCACGAGACCGCGGTGTTCTTTGGCCTGTCGGGCACCGGCAAGACCACGCTTTCGGCCAACCCCACGCGCCTGCTGATCGGCGACGAC
>CAJJVE010000091.1:0-6856 GCA_905196265.1 uncultured Collinsella sp.
GCGCTTCATGACGCCCTGGATGGAGCTCGCGCGGAAGTTGTCGGAGTTGGACTTCTAGTGGTATACGCTGGCGTGCACCTCAGGGCCTTTGATTGTAGCAACCTTATCAGTAGGGCTCGCTTTGGCCAACAACGCGTACTCACCGAGTCTGACATCAAAAGGGGAGTAAAAGGGTGCCGCATAGGCCTCAAGGTCCATCCGCTTTACATCGGAACCCCGCTAGGTGCCTTCGTTGACCACCGACGAGGTCGAACGCGCGTTATTCTTGTACAGTCGACATTACGCGAGAAAGGTTAGCGTTGCGAGGCTTCAACCGCACTAGGATTATTTCCTATGACCGCAATGACTTGGCTGTAGGAGCATACATAGACCGCTGTCTTCATATCCTGAAGCAGGGTTCTCACATTCAAATCGCGACGATTAACGACGCGATAGAGGCTCATCAGCTCAAGCTCACATTCGAAACGGTTCCCGAATTTTTTAAGGAAGCTGAAGATATCGATATCGCAAGTGCCGTCTCTTCGCACTTCGCGAACGCATGTAAGTATACGAGGGAGACGCTCAAGTCTTCGGGGATCCTCGATATTTACGAAGAAGTCGAGATGCAATACGCCGCTCAGTTTTGGGGCTTGGTGCACGCCTGCGGCGCAGAGAGGCTGATCTCCGGCGAGGAAATTGAGGAACTTCTCTCGCGGCACGTCGAATGCTTAGCTTCTATCTTGGAGAACGACAAACTCGTCAAATTATTCGATACAGAGCTAGGAAAATCACTGATCGACAATCCGTATTATTCCGCTGAGCTGATCATCCGCGAGCATGCGACGGAATCAAGGAGCCAGAACATAATCTACCTCCCTAAATGCCTTTCCCAAGGCGACTTCGATTCGATAATGACCGGCTACCTCGACGACCAGCGCGCCAACCCGAATTATATGGAGGCCCTTTTCAATTGGCCTTCCGGCGCAACAAAATGCAGATTCTCACCGTCCCCGGACGTTAAAGTGCGCGCAAAGCAGGCCTACGATGAGGCCATGGATGAACTATTCCGACAAGACGCTGGACTTGAGTACGGAGCCGGGGTACAGATCGACCCTGAACAGATTGCTTGCAAGGGCGTAAAGGTCGAAGGCCTAACCTTGACCTACAGCTTTAGCGAAACGTGGCTCGCCAAATACACCGATAATGCAAGCATTATGAACAATTGCAGATACCTACTGGACGTAGTAGATCGAAGCGGTCTCATGGCCTCGCCTGCTCACTCCCACGAGGAGAGCGGCCTGCTTGCGATGCTGGGTTCCCACGTGCTGGGGGAATACCGAATGAATACGATCTCCAACATGCGGGAATCTCTCGCCAATGTCGAAGTTGTCGCATACGCGAATTTCCTCGAAAGCCGAGGTAAAAGGCTCGAAGATGCACTCGAATGGACGTACAACGTTTATTTTGCAGAGGAATACTCAATCAGTGGATTCAGCTTGGCGCTGCCGTCAAGCGGAGCTTCGTGGCTCGACAAATGCAAGTCGATAGGGCCAGAGATCGAGCGCGCCGTTAAGTCCTATTCAATATATTCGAGGATTGGAAAAATCGACGGAGACTATTTCCCTTATGAGAGCTTTAAAACTTTTGGAACCCTCAACGCGCTCTCAGAGAAAAAGTACGCAATCGACGGAGCCTGCTTAAACAGATGGGGATTCTATCTGTTCTCCGACCAGTGCATGCTGACATACAGAAGAGGCCGTAACGACCATGCTCGTTGCTTCTTCGATTTAATTTCGAATGCTATGGTTACCTTCGATGATTTTGATGCTACGTACGCCGAGGTGCTCCAGCAATTAGTCGACCAACAGCTGGTAAGTGCGTGCGAAGAAACAGGCGCTCTCTCCCCAACCCCTCGATCAATTTGCCTGAAGGCCGTTTGGGATAATGGCGCAATTGCGCTTGGGGGATGCGCAGACGGTGATTTAGCGCTCATCGATGGCCTTGTCTCAGACGAAATGCTGTCGTACTGCGGCAAGCTGTTCGCGCCCGACGAGGCAGCATATCTCGATTACATGTTCAACGACGCCTCTTTCCCCAACTCACAGGGTCTCAGGAACAGATACGACCACGCACATTCACCGATCACCGACCCTGATGCGATGAACATTCGATCCGATTACTATCGCATGCTAACCTTGCTCGTCGCGATTACACTCAAGATAAACGATGAGCTGTCGGCCGCAACTGGCCGCGGGTACCTCGAAAACTTCGTAGACTGGCCATATTACGACGAGAGCGTCCTCGAACTCGCTAAAAAGCTGATCGAGAAGAGGCGTGATACAGGCTGTGATGCTGAGTCTGAATAGCTCCAATTACGACAGATCCGAACCGGGTTGATTAAGAGCCATCTGCCCGGACTTTTCTCGAGTGACAACACTAAGAGCACTTCTGCCGGAATCGAAAAACCTATTGCATGGAATGTAAGCACCAACATCGACCAGCAGTAGTATCTCCTTTTATCCTGGTCAATTGAGTGCTAACCAACCGTCAGCGTAATGAAAAGCTCCTCATTACCTAACTTAAAGAGATCCTGAGATAGTTCTTGAGAAGTCTTCGTTCCAAAGCACCCTCTAGTCAAATAGGGGACTGAACAACCGTGCACCCGTTGCAGATCATCAGTAAGCTCCGTTCTCCTAGCCAAATGAGCGATATCAGTCAAATCGCCAAGCTTAAGAGTTAGAGGCTCATATGACCGTTCATTCCTATTAACGGCGATACGCCATTCAGCTTGGTTTGCATAACGAACATTCTTTACAAACACTCCTGCATTAAAATGTGGAACCCCATTTGGAAAAACCATATAAGCAGGTAATGGATCATGAGATTTTAAATCCATTGTTGATTTAACAACTTCAGAGGGATTCAACTGAACGCTATCTCTATATTCAACCGGAGCAGCTACAAAGTCATAACCTAATTGCAGAACGGCTGCCCTAAGCCTAGATATAAGTTCACAGGGATTGTCAATAACCACAATCCATGAACCAAGGTCAAGGCCCGGATCGGGCAATTCAATTAAGTCGACTCTCGTATCTACTTGCTTAATGAGAACACACGAAAAGCAGCACACATTACAGTAGCCTGCGCCTCTCGGTATTGCATACGATTCTTTTGCAAGGACACCGAGTAAATCTTTAGGAAAGCCCCGCATGATATGGGGGTCAAAAGATGCGCAGGCCCCCTCAAGAAAGTCCTGCTGCTCCATGTTTCCCTCATTCCAAAAATACCCTAGGGTATTCATGTATATATCGCCACGCAAAAACTGCTCAGCCCACTTTTGTTCTTTAAAACCACGGACAAGGCGAATCATAGGGAGAACAGACCGGCAGGATAAACGGTGCATAGACCTCTTCTTTCACATCGAAGGTTAAGACGTCAAATATAAACAAAGGCAACATCCGAGCTTAGCCTAACAACCCGTGCGGACTAATCTAACGCTCCGTATTCTTGTTCAACTCATCCGTCTCTTCCAGCTCTGACATATCCGGATGCCCCCTCCTTACACACTCGTGCTCCGCTATGTACTTCAACCTCGTCGTCACCAATGCAAGCATGATGCTTTGCAAAATGTTTGGGATGACCCACGCGGAGTTGACGCATTGGCTGAGCCACGAAGTCGGAAGCCTGTCGGGCTGGATCAAGAGGCCCGACGCAGTCAATTGCAGCACGGGCGATGTCCCGTTCTTGGTGCTCAAGGCTAAAAGCAGGGAAAATGGTGTTCGTTGCTTAACATGCTATATACAACGCATCGCTCACCAGCTGCAAAAGGAATCAGACTTATACCAAAAGAGGTCATATCGGCGTTAGCCGATATGACCTCTTTCTTGACAATGCGACTTGTAGATAAGGCTAAAAATCGCGGTTGGAAACCCTCTCCCCTAGTCCCGCTTAAACAGATCCCTCGTGTACACCTTGTCAGCAACGTCCGCGAGCTCGTCGCTCCAGCGGTTGGCGACGATCACGTCGCAGCCGGCCTTGAAGGCCTCCAGGTCGTGGGTAACCTCGGAGCCGAAGAACTCCGGTGCGTCCAGCGTGGGCTCGTAGACCACCACGGGCACGCCCTTGGCCTTCACGCGCTTCATGACGCCCTGGATGGAGCTCGCGCGGAAGTTGTCGGAGTTGGACTTCATCGTCAGGCGGTAGACGCCCACGACCGGCTTCGGCTTGCCCTCGTACACGCGGTCCCACACCATCTGCAGCACCTCGTCGGCGACGAAGTCCTTGCGGGTGCGGTTGGCGTCCACGATGGCCTCGATCAGGTTCTGCGGCACGTCCCTGTAGTTGGCCAGCAGCTGCTTGGTGTCCTTGGGCAGGCAGTAGCCGCCGTAGCCGAAGCTGGGGTTGTTGTAGTGGCTGCCGATGCGCGGCTCCAGGCACACGCCGTCGATTACGTCGCGGGTGTTGAGGCCGCGGACCTCGCAGTAGGTGTCGAGCTCGTTGAAGTAGGCCACGCGCAGCGCCAGGTAGGTGTTGGCGAAGAGCTTCACGGCCTCGGCCTCGGTGGTGCCCAGCACGAGCTCCGGGATGCCTTTGGAGCCGTCGGCGTTCACGCGCTCCAGCTCGGCGGGGTCGGCTCCCTGGGCGAGCAGGCCGGCGAACTTCTCGGCAGCCGCGACGGCCTCGGGGTCGTCCTTGGGCGCGCCAACCACGATGCGGCTGGGGTGCAGGTTGTCGTAGAGCGCCTTGCTCTCGCGCAGGAACTCCGGGCTGAAGAAGATCTTGCTGTCGCCCAGCCTCTCGCGAAGGCCCGCGGTGTAGCCGACGGGGATCGTCGACTTGATGACGATCCAGGCGTCCGGGTTCACCGAGCGCACAGCGGCGATGGCGGCCTCGACGGAGCTCGTGTCGAAGAAGTTCCTATCCGAGTCGTAGTTGGTGGGCGTGGCGATGACGGCGTAGTCGGCGTCCGCGTAGGCCTCCGCCACGTCGAGGGTGGCGTGCAGGTCGAGCTCTCGCTCCCCCGCCTTGGCCTCCGCCAGGAAGCGCTCGATCTCGTCGTCCTGGATGGGCGATACGTAGTCGTTGATCTTCTCGACCTTCTCGGGCACGATGTCCAGCGCATGGACCTCATTGTGCTGCGAGAGCAGGACGGCGAGGGACAGGCCGACATAACCGGTACCGGCGACAGCGATCTTCATGTCATTCTCCAATTGTCAAAGAGCAATAATTCGCACGAAAAATGGCCCCTGTTACAGGGCCATGATTTTCTAAATGTTGTAGTAGTGCTTATACCACTTGGCGAAGGCCCTCAGGCCGTCCTCGAGCGGGGTCGCGGGCTTGTAGCCCAGGTCGCGCTGGAGAGCCGTGGTGTCGGCGTAGGTGACGGGCACATCGCCGGGCTGCATGGGCACGAGCTGTTTGTGGGCCTCGAAGTCGTAGTCGGCGGGCAGCACACCCTCCTCCACCAGCACGCGCTGCAGCGTGTCGACGAAGTCGAGCAGGTTCTCGGGGTGCGAGTTGCCGATGTTGTAGACTCGGTGGGCGGAGAGGGGCAGCCCGTCCGCACCCATCTTCACCTCGGGGGCGGCGTCCATGACGCGCCTGACGCCCTCGACGATGTCGTCGACGTAGGTGAAGTCGCGGCGACAGTCGCCCATATTGAAGATCTTGATGGTGTCGCCGCGGCGCAGTTTCTCGGTGAAGCCGAAGTAGGCCATGTCGGGCCTGCCCATGGGGCCGTACACCGTGAAGAAGCGCAGCCCGGTCGCCGGGATGGAGTATAGCTTGGAGTAGGCGGCTGCCATGAGCTCGTTGGACTTCTTTGTGGCGGCGTAGAGCGACACCGGCGAGTCCACGCGGTCCTCCTCGGAGAACGGCACCTTCTTGTTCCCTCCGTAGACCGAGCTGGAACTGGCGTAGACCAGGTGCTTTACGGGGTGGTGGCGGCAAGCCTCGAGGATGTTGAAGAAGCCGACGAGGTTGCTCTCGAGGTAGGCGCGCGGATTCTCGATGGAGTAGCGGACGCCCGCCTGGGCGGCGAGGTTCACCACGACATCGAAGCCGTTCTGGGCGAACAGGCGCTCGATGAGGGCGGCGTCGCACAGGTCGCCGCGCACGAAGGTAAAGCGGCCGTCTGCATCGGCCTCGGCAAGCATGCGCAGGCGCGCATCCTTGATGCCGGGGTCGTAGTAGCTGTTGAGGTTGTCGAGACCGACGATCACATCGTCGGTCTCCTCGAGCAGCTTCTTGACGAGGAACGCGCCGATGAAGCCGGCGGCTCCGGTAACGAGTACTTTCCGATTAGTCATAAATTCCTCTTTTGAGATATCAAGGCCGGTTCAGGCTTACAGGTTCTTCCTCCACACCATCTTGTCCACGACGCCGGTATAGCTCTGGATGATCTTGACCACCTTGGTGGACACGGTCTCGTCGGCGTAGTCGGGAACGGGCGCCTCGGGCAGCGACCCCTCGGCGTCGAGCTCGACGGCGGTGTGGACGGCCTGCAGCAGGCCGCGCTCGCTGATGCCGGCCAGCGTGAAGCATGCCTTGTCCAGCGCCTCGGGGCGCTCGGTGGAGGTGCGGATGCACACCGCCGGGAACGGGCGGCCGACGCTCGCGAAGAAGCTCGACTCCTCGGGCAGGGTGCCGGAGTCGGACACCACCGCGAAGGCGTTCATCTGCAGGCAGTTGTAGTCGTGGAAGCCCATGGGCTCGTGCATGCGCACGCGCGGGTCCAGTTTGAAGCCGGTGGCCTCCAGGCGCTTGCGGGAGCGCGGGTGGCAGGAGTACAGGATCGGCATGTCGTACTTCTCGGCCAGCGCGTTGATCGCGGTGAACAGGCTCGTGAAGTTGGCCTCGGTGTCGATGTTCTCCTCGC
>CAJJVE010000092.1:0-6790 GCA_905196265.1 uncultured Collinsella sp.
GCAGCGAAAGCGAGCCGGTCGATAACTCCTGCCGCACCAATGCGGGTTTTGCCGCAAGCCTCATCTGCATCGGCCTCAACATCACGCTGTGCCTGGCCAAGGGCATAGCCGGTCTGCTCGCGGGCTCCGTCTCGCTTATCGCCGATGCCTTCAACAACCTTTCCGACGCCTCGAGCAACATTGTGAGCCTGCTCGGATTCCGCCTTGCCAGCCGCCCGGCCGACGAGGGGCACCCCTATGGCCACGGCCGCTACGAGTACCTGGCGGGGCTGTTTGTCGCCGTTCTCGTTTGCGCCGTCGGCATCAACCTGATCCTGGAGTCGGTCACCAAGATCATCAAGCCCTCCCCCACCGTGTATTCGGCGCTCTCCATGGCAGCCCTTGTCCTGTCCATGCTCGTCAAGTTTTGGATGGCGGCGTTCAACCGCACGCTCGGCAACCGCATCGATTCCGAGACGCTTATCGCCACGGCGCAGGACTCCAAAAACGACGTCATTGCCTCGGCCTCGGTCCTGGCCGCAGCGCTTATTTCGCAGACGACCGGCTTTGACCTCGATGGCTGGGCAGGCCTGGGCGTGGGCATCTTCATCTGCATCAGCGGCATGGGCCTGGTGCGCGACGCCATCAGCCCGCTGTTGGGGCAAGCGCCCGACCCCAAGCTCGTCCAGGCAATCCGCGACAAGATCATGTCGTATCCGCAGGTCCTAGGCACGCACGACCTCATGGTGCACGACTACGGTCCCGGCCGCCAGTTTGCCAGCGCACACGTGGAAATGCCCGGCGAGGGCGATGCGTTTGAACATCACGAGATCCTGGACACCATCGAGCACGATATCAAACGGCAGATGGGCATCGGTATCACGCTACACTGCGACCCCATCGCCACCACCGGCGACGACCTGCGTGGCTGGGTCAAGCGCGGCATAGCGCAAATCGACCCCACGCTCTCCATCCATGACCTGCACGAACACGACGGGTTCGTTTCGTTTGACCTGGTGCGTCCCGACGGCTTTGACATATCCGACGAGGAGCTGCTGGAGCTCGTCACGCGCATCGTGCACGAGCGCCGGCCCGATGCCTCGTGCGTCGTCACATTTGACTCCGGCTTTAGCTCGCCCGAGCGTCCGGCCGAGCAGCTGTAATCGACAGCAAAACGGGACGCAGGACCGCCGACCAACGCGCCTACGCGCCCGGTCACGCGATCCTGCGCCCCGTTTTTGTTTGCACTGCTAAGGCTCTATCCGCTCGACCGCTAGTTCCCCTGCGCGCCCGAAATGCCGTTTTGCAGGGCATCCCAGGCATTCGTTGCCATATCGCCCAGGTTCTGTGCGGTATCGCCGAGGTTCTGAGCCGTGCCGCCCAGCTCTTGGACCTTATCCCCCAGCTCCTGCGCCTTGTTGCTCAGGTCCTCCAGCGTGTTGGAGCTCGAGCTGTCCGCGCCGCCCTGGTCGCCGGACGCATTACCCGACGAGCTGCCCTTGCGCGTGAGCTGAATCTCGAGGTTACCGTTGTCGTTATAGTAGGCAGACGTCACGACCCAATTGGCATCGACAACGGGCGTTGAGCCGTCATCGGTCAGAATCACGGCATTCGAAAGATCGGCCCCGCGCGACTTGAGGAGCTTCTTGGCGTTGGACCAGTACTGACCCGGGATATCGCTCAGGTCGACGGTGCCGGACTGGGTAGTCTCGGTCTGCTCGGCCGTGGTATCAGTCGTGGCGCCCCGCTTGTTGAGCATGCCCGACACAATGGCAAACACAACCGACAAGGCAAAGAAGATCGCCAACACGATGAGGATCTTCTTGATCACGCCCGACGAACGTGAAGGCTTCTTCTCCTCGTCCTCGCCATACTGAGGGATGGACTTGGGATGCTCACGATACGGCTCGCGCGCATATCGGTCGCGCGACTCGTAGCGCGGCTGTGCCGTGCGCGGCATATATGTCGTCTGCTGAGGTTGCGGAATGGGATTTTGCAGCAGGTCATCATAAGGGTCTGCCGCCGCATTGCCGTAGGGGCTCTGCGACGAGGCGCCATACGGGCCCTGCGCTGCGTTTCCGTAATTCACAACGCGCGTGGGATCGGCCGACGCCTGCGTCGTATCGGGGGCAGCGTAGCCGGGATTCGGCACGACGCGGGTCTCATCGGCGCCATTGCCCGTCCGCGGGGAGCCGTAGCCACCCATTACGGTCGTCTTATCCTGGTCCATGCAACGATTCCTTTCCGTCGCCTGTAAGCATCAAGTTATCCATGCATTCTACCCGCGCAAAAGCCTATGATGGGCAAAGCCCGCCGGTATCTACAAGACATGCGCGGCCGACGGTCACAAGCGAATCGAGGATACGTCATGGCAAAAAGCAAGCTCATCAAGGACACGACGCGTGCCGAGCGTGAGGAGATCATCAAGCTAGCGCTCGCTGGCTGCGGCAACGGCAGTTGCGACAACTGCGGAAGCTGCAGCTTGGGAGCCGGCGATCCGTACGGCACCTACCAGCCCTACATTGACGGCGAGATGGAAATCGCCGATATCAACATGATGGTCGCCGAGCGCAACGCCAAACTCTTCGGCCTCCAGCGCGGCTAACGATCCCTTGGGGACGGAGGAAAAAGTCCCCGGCGACACTGCGTTTTGCGTCACCGGGGACTGTTCAGATTACTCCCTGCCGCTTTGCTCTACTCGTTGGGTACGTACGTAGCCCTGGCTCGCTCGGGCGTCACGTCCTGACCACTGGAATAGCTCGAGTCGAATGCGTGCGCAACCAAGTCGTGCGTGTCCCATGCCATGCAGTCAAACTCGCCAGTATCGAGGACAACGATATAGCCCTTGCCGTCGTAGTAGAAATGGTCCTCGGTGTAGTTATCGTCATCGTCGATGTTGTCTTCGGACACAGAGTCCATATCCGGCTTTGCCGTCTTAATTGCCTGCTTGGCCTCGCTCTTGAGGGTATCGAACGAGAGCCCGTGCTGCGCAAGCGAGTCCTCGAGCGAAACCTGCTCACCCGTCTTGAGGTTGTAGTACGCCGACCTCGTCATCCGTTCCGATCGATACGGAGGTTGATAGCTGTCGGTAAACGTGCGCACACAGGCAATATCGCCATCGATCGAGACGATCTCGGCGGTATACATCATGGTCACGCGGCTGTCCTCGTCATCCATCGAGGCCTGCTTGCTCGCATCGAGCGTATCCGCAACGAGCTGGACCATATCCTTGTTAAACTTGGCGACGCCAACGCCCTGGCCCTTCGCCTGGGGATAGGTCCACGTTGCCGTGATCTGGCACGTGTCATCGGGGGACGGGTCCAGCGGGCCTTCGCCAACCGCAGCCGTAAAGTTGACATCCTGCGTGGCAGAGACGGCCTCGTAGCTCGCCTGCGCATCGTCGCCGGCATCCTTCGACTTCAGCTGCTCCAGCGTCGTGGCCACCGTTGCGATAGTGCTGGCTACGCTCTCCTCGGTGCTGGTAAGCACGGCGCTCAGCTCGGACACTTCATTGGTGCCGGCAATCTTCGAATCGCCTATCGGCGCCGGACCGGCAACGGCGCTAAACGCCTTACCATCGTAGGCATCGAATTCGCACTCATAGCCATCACGAGATTCGTCCATCCCGACTGGAACCTCTTTGACGTTGATCTTCTCCCCGTCATGCAAATATCGCCTGAACCCATAGGTGCCATCGCAATCGTATACACGGAGCGAAACGCCAACGCACATAACGTCAACCCAGATATCGGGCTCATATACTTTCTCGATTTTGCCGTCGCGGTATGCCCAAACTTCGGCCTTAGCGGCGGTGGCGCCATTAGCGTTGAAGAGCGGCTCATCAGAATACTCAATCAGGAGTTCGTCCTGACCATCCCCGTCAAAATCGACGAGTTTAGCGAAAGCAACGCCCTGGGCTCCATACGTAGATTGAGCAACCTCGACAGCCTCGCCCTCGCCGTACTTTTTCTGGTACTCGAGGATCTTGTCGGTGAACAGCTCGTTTGCCGTCTTGACCGCCGCCTTGGCAGAGGCCTTGGCCTCTTTCTTGGACTGCGTGAGCTCAACGTTCTTAGGGGCGTCCGAACCTTCCTTGGTATAGTCGACCTTCATGGTGGTCGTGCTCTTCTTTTTGCCCTTGCCTGAGGTGATGGTCATCTGGTATTTCTGGTCGGGCAGCTCGCCAAAGTCCTCCATAGCAAAGCCGTCCTCGCCATCGACCTTAATGGTGTAGCTCTTGCCCTTGCCGGACACCGGCGCCAGCTCGACGGTATAGCTCTTAAGCTTTTTGCCCTTGCTGTTCTTGGGCAGCACTTTAGTCTCGCACGCGCAGACAACGTAGCCCTTGCCGCCCGAAGTCACCTCGGACGACGCGCCAATACGCGGCACGATCACGATAGCGGCGACAATGGCGACAACGGCCACGCCGCCGATAACGGCCGCGACGATACGGCCCTTGTGCTTGGGTTTCTTGGGCTGCGGCGTCGGAACAAACGGCTGCGAGGCCTCGGCAGGCTCGGTCATAGGCTCCTCATAACGAGGCTGCGCCGCCATATGAGCCGAGGCACCCTGAGGAGCTTGCTGTCCCGCAGGGGCGGACGCCGGCGCGTCCTCCACCGGAAACGCCACAGGCTCCGCCTGGTCCTCGGCGCCGCCCATGCGAGCGCCGCAGCTCGTGCAAAACGCGGAGCCATCGGGTATCTGAGCTCCACACTTGGTGCAATACATCGCATCTCCCGTCTCTCGCCGCAGCCGCAATGCGCCCGCGCAGTTCTTCCAACTACACCGTACGAGAGAAATCCCCATTCTTGTTGCGCAACATTGCCGCCACGTCCAAAACTATGCCGGTTTACTACGGTAAATCGCCCGAACCTGAGCACGCTACTATTACAAGAAAACAAAACCGCAGGTAGACGAATCGGTCATGATCGGAAAATCCAGATATGGTCGAGGTGTACCGATTCATCGTAGTAAACCGGCATAGTTTTGGACGAACGACCCCATACGGATAGCCTCATTGACCCAACAGCCACAAAATAATCCGTAATCCTTCCATCCCCTTGGGATCAAAAAGCCCCGCCGGGCCTTGGTAGGCGCGGCGGGGCGGGCAAGCGGCTATGGGCAGCAGGCTTAGAACAGACCGGTGATGTTGCCGTCGTTGTCGACGTCGATATTCTCGGCCGCGGGAACCTTGGGCAGGCCCGGCATGGTCAGGACGCTGCCGGTCAGCGCGACCACAAAGTGGGCACCGGCGGAAACCTTGAGCTCGCGAACGGTGATGCGGAAGCCCTCGGGAGCGCCCAGCGCCTTGGCGTTGTCGCTAAAGCTGTACTGCGTCTTGGCCACGCACACCGGCAGGTTGCCAAAGCCGTTCTCACGCAGCTCGGCGAGCTGGCGCTTGGCAGCCGGCGTAAAGTCGATACCGTCGGCGCGGTAGACCTTGGTGGCAACAGCCTCCAGGGCGTCGGCCACATCGGCACCATCCTCGTAGGCAAACTTGAGCTCGCTCGGCTGCTCGATCAAGCGCATGACCTCATCGGCCAGGTCGAGCGCGCCCTCGCCGCCCTTAGCCCAAACCTCGGACAGCTTAACGTTGACACCGAGCTTCTGGCACTCGGACTCGATGAGCTCGAGCTCGGCCTCGGTGTCCGTCGGGAAGCGGTTGATGGCGACCACGCAGGGCAGACCGTAGACATTCTGAATGTTGTCGACGTGGCGCAGCAGGTTGGGCATGCCGGCCTTGAGGGCCTCGAGGTTCTCCTCGTTGAGGTCGGCCTTGGCGACACCGCCGTTGTACTTAAGCGCGCGGGCAGTGGCGACGACCACGACAGCGCTGGGGCGAACGCCCGTCATGCGGCACTTGATGTCGAGGAACTTCTCGGCGCCCAGGTCGGCGCCGAAACCGGCCTCGGTAATGGCGACGTCGCCAAAGCGCATGGCCATGCGGGTGGCCATGATGGAGTTGCAGCCGTGGGCGATATTGGCGAAGGGACCGCCGTGGACAAACGCAGGCGTGCCCTCGAGCGTCTGAACCAGGTTGGGTTTGAGCGCGTCCTTGAGCAGGGCCGCCATGGCACCCTGAGCCTTAAGGTCGCGGGCGCGGACGGGCTCGCCGGCATAGCTATAGCCGACAACGATCTCGCCCAAGCGCTCCTTAAGATCGTTGATGCTCGTGGACAGGCACAGGATCGCCATGACCTCGGAGGCAACAGTGATGTCGAAGCCATCCTCGCGCGGCACGCCTTGGGCCTTGCCGCCAATGCCGTCAATAACATGGCGCAGCTGACGGTCGTTCATGTCGACAACGCGCTTCCAGGTGATGCGCTTAACGTCGATGCCGAGCTGGTTGCCCTGCTGAATATGGTTGTCGAGCATGGCAGCCAGCAGGTTGTTGGCGGCACCGATGGCATGGAAGTCGCCGGTAAAGTGCAGGTTGATGTCCTCCATGGGGATGACCTGAGCCCAACCGCCGCCGGCGGCACCGCCCTTCACGCCAAACACGGGACCGAGCGAAGGCTCGCGCAGGGCCACGGCGCTCTTGACGCCGCGACGACGCAGGCCGTCGGCCAGGCCGATGGTCGTGGTGGTCTTGCCCTCGCCTGCGGGCGTGGGATTGATAGCGGTCACGAGGACAAGCTTGGCCTGGTGATCAGTTGGCTCGTTGAGCAGGGAATAGTCAACCTTTGCCTTGTCAAAGCCGTACGGAATCAGATGCTTAACGTCGACGCCGGCGTTCTTGGCCACCTCGGTAATAGGCAGCGGCGTCACAGAACGTGCGATTTCGATGTCAGTAGGCATGGGCGGTCCTTTC
>CAJJVE010000093.1:0-6667 GCA_905196265.1 uncultured Collinsella sp.
CGCTGCGGCCGGTGAGCCCGCCTGCATCGCCACGGTGCTGCGCAACAACCTGCGCTACGACAACTACGAAATTCTTGAGAACGACTATGGCATCTCACTACGCGAGCTCGTCGCCTTTGCCGATGCCACCTACACCGCCGGCGAGTCCATCACCCCGCTGATCAAGGCCATCAACGTGCTGCTCTTTAAACTCGAGGGCCAGATTATCCAGCGTCACCCCGAGTTCGACATGACCGACCGTCTGCTGCTCGACAAAATCGACCACGACACCGGCACGGTCACGCTCGCCGACGGCAGCGTGTGGCCGCTCACGACCAACGACTTCCCCACCGTCGATCCGGCGGACCCCTACATGCTCACGCCCCAGGAACAGCACATCATGGACAAGCTCGTGTCCGAGTTTGTCACCGCCGATCACCTGCATCGCCATATCGATTTCCTCTATAGCCACGGCTCGATGTACAAGGTCACCAACGGCAACCTGCTGTTCCATGGCTGCGTGCCGCTCAACGAAGACGGCACCTTTAGCAGCATGAACTGCCTGGGCACCTGGCACGCCGGCCGTGATTATCTCGATTTTTGCGACCGCATCGCCCGCCGCGCCTGGCGCGTGGGCGACCGCGACGCCCTCGACTGGATGTGGTACCTGTGGATCGGCTTTAACTCACCCGCCAGCGGACGCCTGGTGCGTACCTTTGAGCGCGCCTATATCGCCGATAAGAGCACCTGGGTCGAGCCGATGGACCCGTACTTTACGCTTACCAAGTCGCCCTCGGTCTGCGACGACATCATGCGCGAGTTCGGCGTTGCCCCCATGGCATGTTCGCCGACTGGCCACATCATCAACGGCCACACACCCGTTAAAACCACCAAGGGCGAGCAGCCCATCCGCGCCGAGGGCAAGCTGCTGGTCATCGATGGCGGCTTCTGCCGCGCCTACCATCCCAAGACGGGCATCGCCGGCTACACGCTTATCTCAAGCTCACGTGGCTGCCGCCTCAAGTCGCACCGGGCCTTTACAACGGTTGCCGAAGCGCTCACGCGCAACGTGGACATCGAGAGCGAGACCAACCGTTTTGACCAGGCCGACCGTCGCCGCATGGTGAGCGACACCGATACTGGCGCCAAGATTCGCAGCCAGATCCAAGACCTACGCCAACTGCTCGATGCATATAGAAACGGTGCTATCGAGGAGCGCGTCTAGCCCCGCCTGTGGGGATTGGCTAAACTTGCTGAGTTCGTCATCCCCACGGCGCTATGGCGCCACCCTAAGGCAGGTACCATGCAAAAGCTCCTTGCGCAGATCATGAAGTTTGGCGTCGTCGGCGTCGTCGCCACGGTCATCGACTTTGGCATCATGAATCTGCTCCACTACGGCCTGGGCCTTAACATCCTGATCGCCAATACCAGCGGCTTTATCGTCTCGCTCATCTTTAACTACGTCGCGAGCATGAAGTACGTGTTTGCGCACAAGGAGGGCATGAGTCGCCGCCGCGAGTTCATTATCTTTGTCGTGCTGTCCGTGATCGGCTTGGCCCTCAACGACGGTATCGTGCTGGCGCTCAACGCCGGCCTGGGGCTCGAGGCCAATATCGCCAAGATTTGCGCCACCGCGCTTGTTATGGTCTACAACTTTGTGACCCGAAAGATCTTCCTGGAGGGAGACGAAACCAAGTAGCCCAGCCTCCTCGTTGCACTACGGGGTCCACGGACGACGTACGTCGAGCGCTGCGTTGTTCGTGGGCCTTGCTCGTTTACGGAAGGATTTACGACGTTTGCGGATTGTCTCTTGCAAATTTGACGAGTTCGTATAGTTCTTGGCAAAGTCCTTACGTTTCCCTTGCAAAAGCTCTAAAGTATCCTCTGCTCGATTCGTCAACGCATTGGATGTGATTACGTGCGCAAGGCACTGGCACAACCTCATACCAAGCAGTTCCTCAAGTTCGCTGTCGTGGGACTTATCTCCTTTGGCATCGACTGGGGCATGCTCATTGCGCTCGTCGAGCTGTTCCACCTCGACTTTTTGATGAGCACCACGATCTCGTTTATCACGTCTGTCGTGGTCAACTACTGGCTCAGCATGAAGTACGTGTTCGACCATCGCGAGGGCATGAGCCGCAAGCGCGAGTTCACGATCTTCACCATCCTGTCGGTGATTGGTTTGGGCCTCAACGACCTGTACATGTTTGTGGGCGTCACGTTTTTGAGCATCGGCTACCAGGCCATGAAGGCCATCGCCACGTTCCTGGTCACCTGGTACAACTACTTTAGCCGCCGCTTCTTCCTCGAAGGCGCACGGTCGTAGACGGCCCAACATAATCTCGTTTCTCAGCCGGTTGGAATTCACGTTCCAGCCGACTTTTTGTTTGCAGAGAGACCCGACGACCCAGTCCCATTCGCATGAAAAACGGGCGGCTCGGATGTTTGTCCGAACCGCCCGATTGGCGTGTTATATCGAGGCTTCTATCCCGTTACGTAATACCACACGACGGTGTCGCCATTGGAGAGAACGTAGTTACTGCAGGCCGTCATGGGCGCTGTGCCGTTAACGGAGTACATCCAGCCGCTCTTGGCGCCGTGCTCCATCTCGGCTAGGCCGCCGATAGCGGCGACATACGTGCCGTACGACGTGCCGCGCGCATTCACGGAAAGCCCTAGGGCGCACAGGGCATCGTAGACCGTAGCGCCCTTGTTAAAGGTGAAGGTACCACTAGAAGACACAGGATTGCCCACAGCGCTCGATGTGACCGAGACCGTTACCGTGACGTAGCCAGGCTGCTGCGAGCCGTCCTGATTGCCCGCAGAGGCGTTGCCGCTGTTGGATGCAGACCCACCGCCGGACGCCGAGCCGCTGCCCGAAGAAGAACTCGATCCACCAGCGGATTCCGAGCCCTGTCCGGCAGACGTGTTGCTGGACTTCTTACCACCCTTGCCTTCGGACTTCTTCTCTTTCGAGTCCTTGTCCGACTTCTTGTCCGAAGACTCGGAATCGTCCTTGGAGTCGGATTCGCCCGAATCCTTGGACCCAGAGCTCGCATCATCCGAAGATTTTGAGCCCTTGACTCCCGTCTTGCCCGAAGCGGTAGTCGAGCCGGAAACCGACGCATCCTTTGCAACGACGCTCCCCCCTGTCACGGCCTGAGCAATCCAATCGATGGACCATGCACTGCCGTCAGAGGGATAGACAAAACCCAGCGACACAACGATCAAAACGATGCAGCCGGCCGTCAGAGCGCCAAGCAGCGCCTTGCGCCGCGGGGCGGACGCCGCCGAAGCGGCGCCCTTTTGCTTTGTATCGTCAAGCTGAATGAACGACGAGTCGGGCTGCTTGGACTCGGCGTCCTGTGGCTTATTGGACACAGCCCTCACCTACCGACGCTTGGTGAATACGAACACACCGATGACGGCAAGGCCGATTGCGCCGGTCGCAACACCAACGATGGCAAGCGGATTGAAGCCAGACTGCTGCACAGGAGCCTCAGCGGACTTCTTAGCGGTAGTCGTGGCGGCCGCGCCCGTATCGGACTTGGAGCCGGACTTGCTGGACTTCTTATCAGACTTCTTGTTGTCCTTCTTGTCGGACTTGTCGGAATCCTTCTTGGAATCCTTGCCGTCCTTGGTCTCGGTCGTAGTCGTGGTAGACACCGGCTTCTGCCCAGGCGAAACAGCGCTGCCGCTCTGCTGGCCGTTTGTGCCGTTGCCGGAGCCAGAACCAGCACCGGCATTACCCGAGCCGCCATTGCCGCCGTTGGAGCCAGAGCCGCCGTTACCGCCAGGGTTAACGGCATTCTTGGTCCACTTAGCATACAGCGTCATATCAGCCGTCACCGCAGCGTCAAATTTGTACGCTTCCGTGCAAGCCTCATCGGTATACCAGCCAGCGAAGGTATAACCTTCGCGCGTCGGATCGGCAGGCTTAGTGACAGAGCCGTTGGCAGCCGTGGTCTGGAAATCGACCTTGGATCCCTCGCCAGTGTTAAACGAGACCTTCATGCCAGCGTTCAGCTTAAACAACGCGCCAGAGTCGTTGATGTAGTACAGGTTGCCCTTGGCATCACACGCGATCGGCGAGTCGCAACAGTTATAGTGCCCCGTCGCGCTAAACACACCAGATGCCTCGGCATCGCCCAGCTTGTAGCGATAAACGCCACCGCCTGAGGTGTAGTTAACGAAATCAGAGGTCTCACCGTAGTTAACCGTAAAGTACACATACGTGCCATCTATCTGAGTGCTCACCAGCGGAGCGCCCTTAATGCCACCAAGAGTGCCAGCCGTCAGCTGGGAGCCGTCTGCCGTCGTGATCAGCGTCGTAGCAAAGTCCTTGTTCAGATCAATGATAGCGAGCGCCGCGCTGCCATTGGCTTCGCCGCCGACAATCAGCTTGCCATCATACGTCGTAGGCACGCATCCACATCCCGTAAGGCCAAGGTCGACCACACGCTCCTCGGTAATACGCGAAGCGGCATCCGCATCGCGTGAGTCGCCATCAGAAATCGCCAACACGTGCAGCTTGCCGTCGCGCGAGATCAGATAGGCATGGCTGCCATCATCCGAAAGCACGCAGGTGGAGTTGACAATCGCTCCAACCGAAACGCTGCCGAGCACATCACCCGTTGACTTGCTGAGCATCTCGACGGTACCAGCACTGGTGGGAACCAAGACATAGTCATCGCCCACCGTCGCGCCTGTCCAGTAATAGCCCTCATCAGGATTAACATGCTGCCAAGAAACAGCGCCGGTCAGGATATTAATACGCGTCAGATGACCGTTATTGTACGTACCCTTTCCATAGTCGACATCAACGGTGCCGACATAGAGGTAATTGCCATCAACCGTCAGCTGAGAATTCGACTGGGCAATCTTGCTCACAGAGTCAGTGACCCAAACCGTTGTGAGCGCGTCAGCCGTCAGGGCCTGGACCGCACCGCCGTCAAGCGGAACGATAACCAAACCGTTCGCATAAATCGGGCGCGAGGTGTAACCGACCGCTTTCTTAAGATTCGACTCGGCAAGGACCTTGCCCGACTCGGCGTCAATCTTTAGCAGACGCTTGTTGACGGCAAGATACACGTTGCCGTTCACGACGATAGGTTCACTCGCGTTGGGATACGCCGAACCAGAATACGCCTTCCAATCGAACGTCCAAGAGCTCGCTAGCGCACCCGTAGGCGTCGAAACGTTCTCGACCGCCGCATTGGACTTGCCATCCCAATCGGACTTCCAACCGGACGGACGCGGGGCGCTCGGATTGACTACGACCTCGTCGGGATTGGGAACCGTATCGCCAGCAGCATAAGCCCAGACGATCGTGTCGCCCGATTTGACAACGTAGTCACTATCGAGTTGGGGTCCGGGAACACCGTTAACAAAGAACGACCAGGAGCCCGTCAGTTTGGTGCCATCAAGCGGGGACACGAGACTATGGACATTCCAATAGCCCCCATCATTGAGCATCACGGACTCAATGCCCAAAGCATCAAAGTAGGCGGCAGTGGCGTCCTTGATCGTCGTGCCCTCAACAAACACCTGCGTCGAAGGATCGGTCCAGCGCTGTGCCTTATCGCCCTTCTTGCCGATGATCTCCATCGAGACAGAAACTTGACCGGGCATGGTGCCATCGGAACCATAGACCCAGGTAATCTCATCGCCGGCCTTGAGCGTGTAGTTGCCTGCGCCGACATTGGCCTTCGTGCCGTTGACAAAGAACTGCCAGTATTTCCAGGTACTCTCGTTAACCTGCTCGGTCGAAAGCGTCACGTTCTTATTGAACGGTGACGTCAGAGAATTGAGGAACCAACCGTACGAGCCCTTGCCCGTGTCGGCGCCAATACCGGCCTGCTTAAAGACCTGCTCGGAAAGATCGGCGGCAGTTGCGCCCTCTTCCACCAGTGCAGTCGTAGGCTGCGCCCACGTCTGCTGAGCACCCGAAGCGTCCTGACCGATAACGGTGCAGCTTACCGAAAGCCGGTCGGTGGGTGCAGCGTCGCCGTACTTCGAGTAGCACCAGACGACAGAGTCGCCCGCTTCGAGAGTGTATTTGCCAGCGCCAACCGACGCCGCAACGCCGTTGATGAACAGCTGCCAATAGGCGCCCGTAGCATGGTCGTATGCAAGGGTGCGATCGGCTTCAAAAGGCGACGTAATGGAGTTGAGCACCCAGCCCCAAGCGCCGTTGGGGTCGTAGTCGGCCTTGAGGCCGGCCTGCTTAAAGAGCTCCTCGGAAAGATCGGCGGCAGTCGAACCATTCTTGAGCGTGTACTGCGAAGCGGCAGCCCACGTCTGCTGTTTGCCCTTAGCGTCGACGCCAATAACCGAGCACGTCGCTGTGACCTCGGGGCTATTTTGACCACTCGTGCCCACGACCGTCAACGTTGCCGAGACATCCTGGTTGGCAAGCTTGGCATACGTGGCATTGTCGGGATAGCGCTCGGCATAGCGAGCGTACTTCTCGCTCGTCAGGCGCGAGGAAACGACAACCTTCGTGTTGTACTGCGGCTGCGTGACCTTGAGGTTCTCAGCAGAGACAATAGAGCTGTTACTCGACTTAAACAGACGCCAGTCCTGTCCAGACATCGCGTCATAACCAGGCAGGTCAACCGGAACAATGCCGAGAGACGTCGAATCGGTCGTTGCCTTGTTGTAGCTCCAGGCAAGGTTGCCGTCGGCA
>CAJJVE010000094.1:0-6638 GCA_905196265.1 uncultured Collinsella sp.
CGCGCCCGCCCCTGCCTTTGCCGCCGACTCCGATCAGCAGGTCAAAACGGTCCGCGTCGGCTGGCTCGTCAACAACGAGGGCTTCCAGGACGGCACCCCCGGCGAGCGTCTCTCGGGATGGGGTTACGAGTACCTCCAGACCCTGTCGTACTACACGCCCGGCTGGCGGTACGAATACGTCTCCGGCACCTTCACCGAGCTTATGGACATGCTCGAGGCAGGCGAAATCGACCTTATGCCTAACATCTCCTACTCCGAGGAACGCGCCCAAAAGCTGCTCTTTTCCTCGAACCCCGAGGGCACCGAGCGCTACTACATCTACGCCAAGCCCGATCGCGACGATCTGGCCAAGGGCGACCCCCAAGCGCTCCAAGGCCTTACCATCGGCTACAACCCCGACGTTATGCAAACCTTTGTTGGCCGGCAGTGGCTCGCCAACGAAGGCATTACCTGCACCTATAAAGAAATCGACACTGGCGGCGCCCTCTTTGACGCGCTCGCAAACGACGAGGTCGATGCCATCATCATGAACGACACGACCTCGTCGCCCAGCGCCTCCCCCATGTTCTACATTGGTTCGAGCGACTACTATTTTGCCGTCCCCAAAAGCCGCTCCGACCTGATGGACGACATCAATGCCGCCATGTCGGCAATCGCCCGCGTCAACCCACGCTATATCGACGAAGTCAAATCTAACTACTCGGTCCAAAACAGCGGTTCATCATCGCTCAACAGCCCCGAACGTTCCTGGCTCAAAGCAAATGACAACACCATCACGCTCGGCTACATTACGGGCAAACTCCCCTACTGCAACGAAGACGAAGACGGCAAAATGGAAGGCTCGCTCGCATCGCTTGCGACGACGCTGCACGATAAATTTGGCATTACGGTCAAAACCGTCCCCTTTGATAGCTACAAGATGATGTCAAAGGCCCTGTCAAAGGGAAGCATAGACGTTGCGCTGCCGGTATACCGAGATTACTGGTTTGCCGAGCAAACAGGCGTTGCGCAGTCGGTATCGTTGGGGACCGTGTCCCTCACCGCCATCCACACCGGCAGCGACCTGAACAAAGACCTTCAGAACATCGCCTGTACCAAATCATCGTTTGTCAACAAAAATGCACTTGAAAGCCTGTTTCCCACAGCGACCGTGACCGAATACCAATCCGACGATGAAGCGTTCGACGCCCTCAGGAAGGGAACGGCGCACTGCATCGTCGCTCCCAGCTCACGCATAAAAACCATCGGCGACCGTTATGATCTCGAAGGTTACGAGACGGCCGAGCTCCCTGACACCTGTGAGCTCTCGTGCTGGATTTCGCGCGGAAAGCCCGAGCTGCTGGGAATCGTCAACAAGGGCATCATCAATGCCGGAGAATCGCTCTCCGCAAGCAATTACTCCTCCACGTCGTACACGGCCCAGGAATCCAACACGCTTCAATTCCTTTATCGCAACCGTGCCGCCGTTGCAGCTGCCCTCATCGGTATGTTGTCGGTCGGTATCGTCCTGCTCATCTGGGCGCTCGTGCGCGCTCGAACCGAGCGCAAAAAAGCCGACGCTGCCAACGCCGCTAAGACGGCATTCCTCACGCGCATGAGCCACGACATCCGAACGCCGCTCAACGGTATCCTGGGCCTTATCGAGATCGAGGAATTGAAGGAAGGCGATATCCAGGTCGCCCGCGAGAGCCGTGCCAAGGCGCGCGTTGCCGCCAATCACCTGCTCTCGCTGATCAACGACATCCTCGAGATGGGCAAAATCGAAGACCGCAAGCTAACACTGGAGCATGCGCCTTTTAACCTCAAAGAGCTCTGTGACGATACACTGGTGCTGTGCAAGCTCCGCGCGTCCAGTAACGCCATCACCATGCAGGACAATAGTCTGCCGTACGCCACGGGGCCATACATGATCGGCAGTCCCACCCATATCCGACAGATCATGATCAACCTGTTAGACAACAGCATTAAGTACAACAAGCACGGCGGCTCCGTCACCTTTAGCTCAAATACCAAGCCACTCGATAACGGGCGCGCGCTCTTTTGCTTTAGCGTTTCGGATACCGGCATTGGTATGACTCCCAAGTTTTTAAAGCATATCTATGAGCCGTTTGCCCAAGAAGGTGACGATGCGCGCAGCAAGTTCCAAGGAACCGGCATGGGCATGCCAATCGTCAAGTCGCTTATTGAACTGATGGGCGGCACCATCGAAGTCACCAGTGAGCTCCATGTGGGCACCTCGTTCTACGTGGAGATTCCGCTCGATATCGACGAGAATCCCCAGGCGCGGGCGAATACGGTTGAGAGTGCGCCCGACTGCTCGCTCGCCGACATGAACGTGCTGCTCGCCGAAGACAACGAATTGAATGCCGAGATTGCCCAGGCGCTGCTAGAATCCGAGGGCATCGTGGTCACCCGCGCCGCCAACGGCAACGAAGTCGTCGATCTGTACCTGTCGCATCCCGCCGGCAGCTTCGATGCCATTTTGATGGACATCATGATGCCGGACATGGACGGCTACGAGGCAACCCGCGTGATTCGTCTGAGCGAGAAGGTCGATGCAGCCGATATCCCCATCATCGCGCTCACCGCCAACGCCTTTGCCGAAGACGCCCAGGCGGCACACGATGCCGGCATGAACGCCCATCTGTCCAAACCGCTCGACTTTAACAAGCTCAAAAACATACTCGCCCGCATCAAGAAAAACGGATCCGTTTCGCTATAGTTTGTGCTCAACCACCACGCACGACCAGAAAGGAAGCCAACGATGTTTAGGCCCTTACGTCGAAAGAAACGCGCCATCACCGACGAGGATGCGCGCGAACTGCTCGCTACCTGCAAGCGCGGCGTCTTTGCCGTCAACGGCGACGATGGCTACCCGTACGCCATTCCCGTCAACTACTTCTTTGACGCCGAGCACGACAAGATTTATTTCCATGGCGCCAAGGCTGGCCACAAGGTCGACGCACTCAAGCGCGATGACAAGGTCTGCTTTACCGTTTACGGCAACGAGTGGTACCAGGACGGCGACTGGGCTCCCTACGTTATGAGCACCGTCGTCTTTGGCCGTTGCCGCCTGGCGAACGACACCCCCGAATTTATCGAGGACAAGGTCCGTGAGCTCGCCCTTAAGTACTACCCTTCTGCCGAGGAAGTCGAAGAGGAAATCGCCAAAGACATTAAGGGCGTCCAGCTCTACGAGATTACGATTGAGCATCTTTGCGGTAAGCAAATTCAGGAAAAGTAAGCCCCTCAGCAGGTCTCGCAAATAGCAATATGGCCCGGTTCCAACCCACCTTGGAACCGGGCCATATGCTTATGAAGCGTCGGCGGCAATGTGCGCTAGCGCCTCGACGAGCTCTTGCGAGCTCACAGGCTTGCTCAGGTGCGCGTTCATGCCCGCCTCGCGCGAAAGCCTGCGGTCGTCGGCAAAGGCGTTGGCGCTCACGGCGATAATCGGCGTGAGCGCGGCATCCTCGCGATCGAGCGCTCGAATCTGACGCGTGGCCTCAAGGCCATCGATGCCAGGCATCATGATGTCCATCAACACCACGTCGTACTCGTGCGGTGCGCTCGCGGCAAACGCCTCAACGGCAGACTCGCCATCCTTAGCATGCGTCACGACGGCACCGGCACGGCTGAGCGTAAACTGCGCGATCTCGGCATTCAGATCGTTATCCTCTACGAGCAAAACGCGCAAGCCCTGGAGCGCATCGCCATCGCCCGCATCCGCGCGAACTGCCTGAGGAATCTCGGAGCGCTTGCATTTCTCGAACGGCAGGCGGATGGTAAACGTCGTCCCCTGCCCCAAGACGCTCGTAAAGCTCATGGTTCCGTCCATAAGCTCCACCAGCTGTTTTGCGATAGGCGCGCCCAGGCCAGTTCCCGATGAAGCGCCTTCCACCTGTTGCTCCTCGCGGCAAAACGGCTCATAGAGGTGCTGTTGGAACTCTTCGCTCATGCCAATACCGTTGTCGGCGATCGTGTATTCATAGACGGGGACGCCATCCGCTGGCTCCACCTCGCGGCACACCAGGCGAACATAGCCGCCCTGGCGGTTGTACTTGACGGCATTACCGGCAATATTGAGCAACAAGCGCTTGAGGTGCGTCACGCTCACCCGCGCATAGGGATGATTAAGCGTCTGCTGGTCGCAGATAATTGTCACCAGACGCTCCTCGGCCTGGCGCTCCAGAATATCGCGCACTTCACAGTTGAGTGCCACCAAATTTGTGGGTACGAGGTTCAGGTCGACCTGCCCGCTCTCCAGGCGACTCATATCGAGCGCCTCGTTGGCAAGGTCGAGCAGCAGTCCCGATGCCGTCCAGATCTTTGAGCGGCACTCGGTCTGCTTTTGCAGATCGTCCGCATTGGCATCGCCAACCTCGACCATGCCGCGAATACCGTTGATAGGCGTGCGCAGATCGTGGCTCATGCGACGCAAAAACTCCGTCTTTGCCGAGTTGGCGGACGAGGCCTCGCGCGCCGCCTTTGCCAGCTTGTCGCCATAGTCGCGCTCCTGCAGCAACAGGTCGGTCATGCGCTGGCGCTCGGCACGGCGACGCATCATCACAACGGCGGCTATTGCACCGCCGTAGAGCACCAGCACGCAGGCGACAACGGCGGCGACGATCTCGAAGTAATGCCGCGCCGAGGCATAGGTGTACACATAGAATTTGTGCGCTTTTCCAAATGTGCCCAAATACCACTCGCCGTCGGCGTTAATCAATTTGACCTTACCGGCCAGGCATCGATCCTTAATACCGTCGACAATGAAGACATCCGTCACAGGCAGATCGAATACGCCCAATATGGTGGGTTCAACGGCATTGGTCGCAACGACCTTGCCGTCGCTTTCGATCACGATATTGCCGCTATCGATGGTTTCGTAGCCTTCGAGCAGGCTCTGCAGTTTGAGCGTATTACTCGCGACCGCCTTCGCGCCCTGATGCCTTACCGCGATAACGACGCCCTCGCCATCCCGCCGAGACACGCAGCCAATGTCTGCGACCGAATCATCCGCAAGCGTGATGCGGGCGGTATAGGACTTAAGCGGATGAGTTGCCACCTCCAGCACGGGTGCTTCCTTGAGATACGTAGCAAGCGACTCGTAGCCCACGCCATCCGTCGAGGACTCGGACACCAAATTGCCCGATGCATCCGTCACAATCAGCGCGCTCACGTTGAACTGGTCGGCGTATTGCTCCAGCATGGCGTTATCCACCGAACCGTCGCGCTCCATATCGCGAGCAGTCTCTCCGGCAATCTCCATAACGCGAATCAGGTTTTTGGTCGCATAGGCGCTGTTGAACGCGTCGTAGGAAAGGCTCTGCGTCGCCACGTAATCGACAACGTCGGCAAAGCGCTGCTCGGCTTGGGCCGTCGTGTAACCGTAGCTCATCATGCCGGCAACAACCGAGAGCGCTATCCCCAGCAGAGCGACAAGGAGCCATGCCCCTGTCGAACGATTGCCCCGCTCCTGAGCGGCGTGGTCGGGCGCATCGATCATGACAGGCCCTCCATATTCAAAAATGGCGAAGGGTCATCAAAGTACTTTGACACCAGACGTTCCATGGTGCCATCGGCAAGCATTTCTTGATAGGCATGAGCGAGCTTAACGTCGATGCCGCGCGTATCGTTGATATCGAAAGCGGTGCCCAAACCGACCTCTAGCAGCGGCTCATCCAGAATACGATACGTCACACCATAGTCCTTTTCGTAGGTGAGCAGCAAGGACTCATGCGCGGCGATGGCGTCGACCAGACCCTCGACGAGTGCCGGGTTCAGGCATGAACGGTCCGAAAAGCAGTAGAGTTCCTTGATCTGCGGAACGTTTTCATTTGTGCGATTGAGCAAAATGCCCTCGGGCTTGGTGGTGGACTGAACCGCCACGATCTTATCCTCAAGATCGGCAAGCGTGTAGATATCGCTCTGGGGATCGACCGCGACCACCTGGCGGCTCGCAAGGTACGGGCCAGCCCAACGATACTCGTTTTCGCGACCCGTCATGCTAAAGCTGCCCATGACACAATCGAGCTCGCCGCTCGCCAGCAGCTCTTTCTTCTTTTCCCAGTCGATCAGCTGGTACTTTGGCTTGTAACCAATGCGGGCCAAAGCCTCGGTCAATATCTCGACATCCAGGCCAACAATATCGCCGTACTCGTCGGTATACACAAACGGTGGATAGAGGTCGCTTCCGACGTTGAGCGTCTTAAGGTCGTCGTCTTTGACCTGAGAGGCGTCCAGACCTTTTGATGCAGACGTCGAGACTCTGCCATTCGACCCGGAGCAGCCGGCTATCGCTACGACAAAGGCGCACACTACTGCAAGCGCGACAAACAACGATATGGACACCGAGCGGCGAGGTCTTTTCATCGAGCTCCAGAAGATCCTGTTTACAGACTGAAATGGCTAAAGATAATACCAAACGAAACCACTCGAGCGTCCAATGGTTACAGACGTTTTACCATGCGGGGCCTTCCAGCCGACTTGGCAGAAGGCCCCGCATTCAGCGCACACTTACCGTGCATTAAAAACGTAGCGGTCCAGGCGGTCGCACGCCTCCCTTACGCGCGAAAGCGGCAGCGCCAGATTCACGCGAATGTGGCAGGGCCCGTGGAACGGGCGGCCGTCCTGATATC
>CAJJVE010000095.1:0-6632 GCA_905196265.1 uncultured Collinsella sp.
CTCATGGAGTGGCTGGCCCTGCGCTCCGACTTGGATTCCCTGGCCGGCGAGACGCATGCCATTACCATGATGACCATCCACTCCGCCAAGGGCCTGGAGTTCCCGGCGGTGTTCGTGGCCGGCATGGAGGAGGGCATCTTCCCGCACGTGCACGACTTTGGCGGCAGCGATGACCCGGGTAAGCTCGAGGAGGAGCGTCGCCTGGCCTACGTCGCCATCACGCGTGCCCGTAAGCGCCTGTTCCTGACCTATGCGGCCACGCGTCGCACCTACGGCTCGACCTCTGCCAACCCGCGCTCGCGCTTCCTCAACGAGATTCCGTTTGAGGATATCGAGTTTAGCGGTATCGGTTCTGCCGGTTTTGAAGGCACGGGTTGGGAGAAGCGCGGCGACCGTCACGGCACCTTTGGCTCGGGCATGGGTTCGGATATGTACGGCGGCAAGGTATTTGGTTCGCATACGCGCTCGACTGGCGGTTCCGGTTCGCGCGGCGGATCGAGCTTTGACGATTTCTTTGGTGGCAGCAGCTACGGGACCGAGCGCCATCGTGGGGTCTCGCCCGACGCTGGCCGTGTTGCCTCGACCTTTGGCTCGGGCGCACCGCGAGCCAAAAAGCCCTCGTCCAAGGTGTCCCCGACGGTGGAGCGCAAGGTTGATCGCGCCAGCGCATCGCAGGACTTTGCCGCAGGCGATACCGTGAGCCACAAGACCTTTGGCACGGGTACCGTGATCTCGGTCGCCGGAGACATGATCGAGGTTCAATTCGAAAAGACCGGTCAGACCAAAAAGCTGATGAAGGGCTTCGCGCCGATCGTCAAGCTGTCGTGATCCTGGCGGACCTGGGCGGGCGTATAGGGCAACATCGCCTGCTCGGGCAGTCCTGCGCAAGACGGAGAGCACATTAAGTGCTCTCCTTTGCGTGCGGAACTCGCGATCGATGTTGCCCTATACGCCCGCCCAGGTCCTTGGGTAACGGTGCTTGCGAACGTCGCTCTGCTCGTTCGCTTTTTGATCTGGAGAGCCGGGTGGGCTGATAAATAGATATGGCAAGGGGCTCTCCCGCACATGGACGGGAGAGCCCCTTGTTGCGTTTGGGTTGTTGGTGCGACCTACAGGTGGCTGATGATCAGTTCCATCTTGCCTTCGAGGTCGATGGAGCTGACGGTGCTCGGGGCCAGCAGGTGGCTTCCCTTGTGGACGGGGTCGCCGCAGACGGTGCCTTCGCCGTCGATGACCGACAGGCACATGAAGGGCCAGCGCTGGTCGAGGGTCTTGCTGCCGTTGACGCGCACGCGATCGACGGTGTAGCAGGGGTTGGACTCGAGCTCGGTCACGCCGTCCACCTCGGGCGCGGTCACCGTGCCGTCGGTCGGAGCCTGAGCATCAAAGTCGATGCAGTCGAGGCTCTGCTCAATGTGCAGCGGGCGCAGGTTGCCGTCAGTGCCGGGACGGTCGTAGTCGTACAGACGATACGTCACGTCGCTCGACTGCTGCGTCTCCAAAATGAGCGTGCCGGTCTTGATGGCGTGCACGGTACCGGAATCAATCTGGAAAAAGTCGCCCTTGTGAATCGGCAACACGTTGAGCATGTCGTCCCAACGTCCTTCCTCGATCATTTGTGCGGCCTCGGCGCGGTCCTTGGCACGCTGGCCGACGATGATCGTGGCGTCGGGCTCGCAGTCCAGCACATACCAACACTCGGTTTTGCCCAGGCTACCGTTCTCGTGCTCGGCAGCGTACTCGTCGTTGGGATGAATCTGGATCGAAAGGTCGTCCTTGGCGTCCAGAATCTTAATGAGCAGCGGGAACTCCTTGCCCTCGCAGTTGCCAAAGAGCTCGCGATGCTCGGCCCACAGCCACGACAGCGTGTGGCCGGCATACGGGCCCTCCGCAATCTGGCAGTCGCCGTTGGGGTGGGCCGAGATGGCCCAGCACTCACCGATGGGGCCATCGGGAATGTCGTAGCCAAATACGGTTTCGAGCTGGCGACCGCCCCAGATCTTCTCGTGGAAGATCGGCGTCAGTTTAATCAAATCGGACATATTCATACCTCATTGTGTTGCGCGGGCGCTGCGTAAAACTGTTCAAAACGAGCGCCCGCATGACTGCAAAAACCTATGCCAACGTTACGTTGTGCAACTCAAAGCGGTCGCCAACGTTGCGCGAGACCGAATACTCAAAGGCGGCGCCGCTGTCCAAAAAGCCAATCTGGGTGAGCTCGAGCAGGGGAGAGCCAGGCTTGGTGTCCAGGCGCTCGGCTTCTTCCTCGGTTGCTGCCACGGCGCGAATGGTACGGTGGAAGCTCGAAATTTTCAGCCCGCATTGCTCGCGGATGAAATGGTAGACCGATCCGTACAGGTCCTTCTTTTTCAGCCCCGGAATCAGCTCGAGGGGCATGTAGGTGTACTCGATAACGATGGGCTTCCCATCGGCCTGACGCACGCGCACGACGTGATAGGCAAAGTCATCCTCGGCAATTCCCAGCTGGGCTGCGATGTCCGCTGGTGGATTAACAATCGAGAAATCGTAGACCACCGAGGTCACCTTTTCCCCGCGGTGCTCATACGAAAAGCCCTGGGCACGGTCGTTTTTGCCCTGGAAAAACGCCTGGCCGGGAAGTCCCGCCGTGTCCTTAACGTAGGTGCCCGATCCGCGCCGGCTGGTAATAAGACCTTCCTCGGTGATTTGCTCGATAGCTCGTTTGACGGTGATTTTGGAAACGCTATAGAGCTCACAGAACTCAACGACGGTGGGAAGCTTGTCGCCCGGTTTAAGAGCGCCATCCTCGATACTTCGACGAATATCTGCAGCTATCGCCTCGTATTTGGGAATCATGGAACCTCCTTTCCGACATATATGAATACAAAAAGTAAGTATAACCCTCAACAGGGCATCCATATTACTTTTATCTAAGAAGTTCGAGAAAGAAAAAAGAAAAAGACGCTTTATTTTTAGAATTAGAACGCTATAGTTTAAGCAACGAACGGAATCTTTCCGCAGAACAGGATCGACCGTTTGGGGACGGTTTTGTTTTGGCGGGTTGGATATCGGTATGACCGGTGCGCGCCCGCGCCGGATAACCTGCCAAAGCAAACCCGTCTCCAACCGGAAGCTCTAGAACACGAAAGCGAGGACTTTGATGGCACAGTATCAGCTGCCCAACGACTTCTTCTTTGGCGCTGCTATGTCCGGCCCGCAGACTGAGGGTCGGTGGAACCAGGGCGGCAAGCTCGAGAACCTGTGGGACACCTGGTCCATCCAGGATCTGGGCTCGTTCTACAACTGCGTTGGCTCTTACGCCGGCAATGACTTTATGGCCAAGTACCAGGAAGACCTTCGCATTTTGAAGGACTTGGGCCTGGATACCTATCGCACTTCCATCCAGTGGAGCCGTCTGCTCGATGCCGACGGCAACCTCAACGAGGAAGGCGCCGCGTGGTATCACGAGTTGTTCCGCGCCTCTCGCGAAGCCGGCCTGGAGCCGTTTGTCAACTTGTACCACTTTGACATGCCCACCTACCTTTTTAACCGTGGCGGCTGGGAGAGCCGTGAGGTTGTCGAGGCTTACGCACATTACGCCGACGTCGCCTTCCACGAGTTTGGCCAGGAGATCAAGTACTGGTTCACCTTTAACGAGCCCATCGTCGAGCCCGAGCAGCGCTATCAGGAGGGCGTGTGGTTCCCGCAGCTCCACGACTTTAGCCGCGCTCGCACCGTGCAGTATCACATCTCGCTGGCACATGCGCTGGCCGTGGCCAACTACCGTCGCGCCTATGACGAGGGCGCCGTTCGCAGCGATGCCAAGATCGGCATGATCAACTGCTTTACCCCGGTCTACACCAAGGAGAACCCCAGCGAGGCGGACCTCGAGGCCGTGCGTATGACCAGCGGCATCAACAACCGCTGGTGGCTCGACCTCATTACCAAGGGCGAGCTTCCCGCCGACGTGCTCGACAGCCTGGCCGAGGGCGGCGTTAAGCTTCCGTTCCGTGCCGGCGATCAAGAGATTCTTAAGCAGGGTGTTGTCGACTGGCTCGGTTGCAACTACTACCACCCCACGCGCGTTCAGGCGCCGGCGAGCAAGATCGACCAGTACGGTCTGCCGCACTTTGCCGACGAGTACGTGTGGCCCGACGCCGTTATGAACGAGAGCCGCGGCTGGGAGATCTACCCGCAGGGCCTCTACGACTTTGGCATGGACTGCGCTAAGAACTACCCCGATCTTGAGTGGTTCGTTTCCGAGAACGGCATCGGCATCATGGACGAATACAAGAACCGAGACGCCGAAGGAACCATCCAGGATGACTACCGCGTCGACTTTGTACGCCAGCACCTGGAGTGGGTTGCCAAGGCAATTGCCGAGGGCGCCAAGTGCCGTGGATACCATTATTGGGCCGTCATCGATAACTGGTCTTGGGCGAATGCCTTTAAGAACCGTTACGGTTTTGTCGAGGTCGACCTTATGGACGGCTACAAGCGCCGCCTTAAGAAGTCGGCAGCTTGGCTCAAGCAGGTCGCCACGACTCACGTGGTTGATTAGCGAACGGGCGAACGCCCAGACCGCGCGCCGCTGCGCGCAACACATGGCACATCTGGTGGCAGAGGGCGACAGACCACCGTGCGCATAGGAAAAGGCCGGATTTGAAAGTTAGGAGCAATCATGGCCAGTGACAACGGAAAGAGCTTCCTCGACAAGTTTGCCGAGGTCTCTGCGAAGGTGGGAAACCAGGTTCACCTGCGTTCCCTGCGTGACGCCTTCGCGACCATCACGCCGCTCTATATCCTTGCGGGTATCGCGGTTCTTATTAACAACGTCGTGTTCCCTCTGTTCCCGCTCGATGCGGCGGGCCTTGCCAACCTTCAGACGTGGGGTTCGGCAATTACGCTGGGCACCCTCAACGTCTCTGCCATTATCTTGGCCGGATTGATTGGCTACAGCCTCGCTAAGAACAAGCGTTTCGATAACCCGCTCGCTTGCGTGGTCGTCGCTATCTCTGCTTTCGTCATCATGATGCCGCAGCAGATCACCGCCTCGCTTGCCGCCACGAGCCCGCTGCTCACCGACAAGATCACCTCCGCCGAGGTCACGGGCGCCCTTTCGACTGCCAACACCGGCACCAACGGTCTGTTCTCGGCTATTATCATCGCCCTGCTTTCCGTCTCGCTCTTCATCAAGATTTCTGGCGTCGAGAAGCTCAAGGTTAAGCTGGGCGAGGGCGTGCCTCCCGCGGTCTCCAACTCCTTCAACGTCATGATCCCGATGCTGCTCAACCTCGCGATCTTCGCTCTTGCCGCAGCCCTGCTCGCCGTGTGCGCCGGCACCGATCTGTGCACCATCATCTCCACGTGCATCTCCAACCCGCTCAAGAGCATCATGAACGCCGGTCCGTGGGCTGTTATCCTCATCTACACCCTTGCTAACCTGCTGTTCTGCGTCGGTATTCACCAGTCCACCATCTCTGGCGCTACCGTCGAGCCGATCCTGACCATGCTCATCGTCGACAACATGGCTACCTTTGCCGCCGGTGGCACCATCCAGCCCGATCACTACATGAACATGCAGATCGTTAACAGCTTCGCCCTCATCGGCGGCTCGGGCTGCACCCTCATGCTTCTGCTCGACACGCTCCTGTTCTCCAAGAACAAGGCTTCCGAGACCGTTTCCAAGATGGCTATCCTGCCTGGTCTGTTCAACATCAACGAGCCGGTTATCTACGGTTACCCCATCGTGTACAACCTGCCGCTCATGATCCCGTTCGTCCTTCTTCCCGATCTGTTCATCGGCATCACCTATGGCCTTACCTGCGCAGGCATCATCAGCCCCTGCATCGCCCAGGTGCCCTGGACCATGCCTCCCGTCATCAATGCCCTGCTCGCTACGGGCTTTGACTGGCGCGCCGGCGTGTGGCAGGCTCTCGAGATTGTCATTGGCATGGCCGTCTACCTGCCCTTTATGAAGATTTCCGAGAAGGCAATCGCCAAGCAGGAGGCTCTCGCCGAGTAGAACGCCTAACGTTCGTCCCTTTCACCTTTGCGGGCGCCGGTACGCGGTGCCGGTGCCCGCGGCTCTCTCCCTTGCGTAAAGATACAGGGGAGCGGGCACAATAGCCGCAAGGAATACAACCAGTTGTCGTCTGCGCGCCGCGCAGTTATAAGGAGGAAACCATGAAGAAGATCATGCTCTGCTGCAATGCCGGCATGTCCACGAGCCTGCTGGTCCAGAAGATGCAGGCCGAGGTTGCAAACCGTGGTCTGGATATTGAGGTCGAGGCTCGTCCCATGAACGAGGCCCACGATCACCTGGACGAGTGCGACATGTTGCTGCTTGGTCCGCAGATCGGCTACACCAAGGGCGATTTTGAGAAGGAGGCCGCCGGTCGTTTTCCGGTCGAGGTCATCAACATGGTCGACTACGGCCGCATGAACGCTGCCGGCATCATCGACCACTGCGTCAGCGTGATGGGCTAGGTGCTCCGCATGGAGGATATGAACGAACTGCAGATGACCTGCTTCGAGATCATCAGCTACGTCGGTACCGCCAAGAGCATGTACATCAATGCCGTGCAAAAGGCCAAGGAGGGCGATTTTGACGCCGCCGAGGAGCTTATCAAGCAGGGCGACGAGGCCTATAA
>CAJJVE010000096.1:0-6583 GCA_905196265.1 uncultured Collinsella sp.
TTCATGCAGCAGGGGCTCTCAATGTTTTTATGTCCTGCTCATATCGTCTCTGCCGACACAATAGGAACGTCCCTAACTGCCGGGTTCCCAAGTGTCGGGTCTCTGGCTTAGATGAAAAAGGGGCGCCGCGGAACCAACCCGCGGCGCCCCTTTTGCGTTGGCGTGTTGCCTAAGCTTTACAGCTGGTACAGTGTGGTGAACTTGTCCTGCAGGTAGCTGCAGTAGTAACGGGCGTCAAAGGCCATACCGCAGGCGCCCTTGATGAGTTCCGGCGCGTCCTTGGCGCGGCCCCACTGCCAAATGTGCTCGCCCAGCCAGGCACGGACGGGCGCCAAATCGCCGCTCGCACAGGCACCGGTAAGGTCGACGCCGTCGCGGCACATGGCCGGCACGAACATGGCGTCGTAGGCGCTGCCCAGCGCATAGGTGGGGAAGTAGCCAAACGAGCCGCCGCTCCAGTGCGTATCCTGCAGGCAGCCGTGCGTGTCGTCGGGAACGGGAATGCCCAGGTACTCGTCCATAAAGCGATTCCAAAGCGCGGGGATGTCCTTGGCCGTGGCCTCGCCGGCAAACAGCATGCGCTCGATCTGGTAGCGCACCATAACGTGCAGCGGATAGGTGAGCTCGTCCGCCTCGGTGCGGATCAACGACGGCTGCGCGATGTTCACGGCGCGGTAGAGCGTATCCTCGTCCACGCTGCCATAGACCTCGGGCGCGTGGCGGCGCAGTACCTCGAGCAGCGGGCCCATAAAGGCGCGGCTGCGACCCACGGTGTTTTCGAAAAAGCGGCTCTGGCTCTCGTGGATGCCCATGGAGGTGCCGCCCTCCAGACAGGTGCGCGCATAGACGGGATTGACGCCCAGCTCGTACATGGTGTGACCGGCCTCGTGGATGATGCTGTAGACGTTGGAGATGCAGTCGTCCTCGTAGATGTGCGTGGCAATGCGCGCGTCGCCCACCGAGAAGCCCTCGCTAAACGGATGCTCGGTAAAGGCGAGTGTGGTGTCGTCCAGGTTAAGGCCGACGAGCTTCATCAGGTCAAAGCTCATGGCGCGCTGGGCGGCCTCGGGCACATGCGCGTGCAAAAAGTCGGCAGTGGGCTGCTGTCCGCGCTCGCCGATGGCGTGCACGAGCGGCACGACCGTCGCCTTGACCTCATCGCAAAACGCATCGAAGCTCTTGGCGGAAAGGCCGCGTTCGTACTGGTCGAGCCAAACATCGTACGGGTCGCGCTTTGGGTCCATGAGCTCGGCCTGATGCTTAAGCTGGCCGACGATTCTATCCACATAGGGCTCAAAGCTCGCCCAGTCATTGGCCGTCTTGGCCTTGTGCCACACGGCGTCGGCCTCGCAGGTGAGCCTGGTCCAGGCCTCGGCCTCCTCGGTGGGAATGACGCTCGCTTCGCGCTGGTCGCGGCCGAGCACGCGGATCTCGTCGAGCAGCTGCGGGTCGTCGATCTTGCCGCCGGCGACGGTCTCGCGTGCTAGCGAGCGCACAAGTTCGACAGACTTTTCACTGGTCAGAAGCTTATGGTGCTCGCCGGCAAGGGTGCCCATGGCGTCGGCACGGGCGGCGGCACCGTTGGCGGGAGCAATGGTCGCGCCGTCAAACTCGGCAATCTTGAGCAGATACTCGCGGGTCCACAGCTTGCCCTCGAGCTTGCGGAATTTTTTGACGGCCTTATCGACTTTCATGCCTTTGGGCGTCTTGCCCGCTGCGGGCTTGGCCTTCTTATCGTGCTTCTTTCCCATACCATATCCTTGATCTCGTGAGCCGAGCGCCTCGGGTGGGCGCGCGACCAGTTTGCACAGCTACCTGCCTTGTACCCAGCACGAACAAAACGGAACGCGGCGATATGCTCGCAGAATGTGTTATCCTATAGCCCAATGCGTTGACGGAGAGGGTTTTGCCCGCCGCGTCGCCGGCAAGAGAGGGAAGGTCATGGGCTGCAAGCCTTCCTGCGGTGACAAGGGCCAAGCGTTCACTCCCGAGCAGCGACCTCAACGGGCGCGCGGCCAGCGGCGGCGATGTCCCCAGTAGGGAAGCCGTGAGCCTCGCGACAAGGGGCAAAGAGTGGGCGCGACGGGCCAGACATCCGTCGGGTCAAACAAGGTGGTACCGCGGAATTCAACCGTCCTTGGGCAATGCACATGCCCGAGGGCGGTTTTTTGTTACCGAACCGGGCCGCGTTTTCGCAACGTCAGACGGCGGCAGCCGCCTCGGCAAGCGGGGAGCGCGAGAGACGAAAGGGAAGACATGAGTCTGATTGATGATCTGGTCAAACTCGAGGAAGAGGCCAAGGAGCTCGTCGCAGGTGCCGACGACGCCGCAAAGCTCGAGGCCGCGCGCGTTGAGCTGCTCGGCCGCAAGGGCCGCATCACTGGCCTGATGCGCATGATGGGCAAGCTCGCCCCCGAGGATCGTCCCATGATGGGCAAGCGCGCCAACGAGATGCGCCAGCTGATCGAGGGCATGCTCGACGAGCGCACCACCGAGATGAAGGCCGCCGCCCTCAAGCACGCACTCGAGCACGAGGCTGTCGACATCACACTGCCGGGCATCCGTCCGCAAATCGGTCACCAGCACCTGATCAAGCAGATCATCGAGGAGGCCGAGGACATCTTCTGCGGCATCGGCTACACCGTCGAGTCCGGCCCCATGGTCGACACCTCCTACTACAACTTCACCGCGCTCAACGCCCCCATGGATCATCCGAGCCGCTCGGCCCGCGATACCTTCTACGTGGTCGACAACAACCCCGGCAGCGTCGCGCACCCCGAGGCGCATGCCCATGGCGAGTCCGACGTACTGCTGCGCACCCAGACCTCGGGCGTGCAGATCCACACCATGGAGTCGCAAAAGCCGCCCATCTACATGATCTGCCCGGGCACCGTCTATCGTCCCGACACGGCCGACGCCTGCCACCTGCCGCAGTTCAACCAGATCGAGGGCCTGGTCGTCGACGAGGGCATCACCTTTGGCGATCTTAAGGGCACGCTCGACTACTTTGTTAAGTGCATGTTTGGCGAGGATCGCAAGACGCGTTACCGCCCGCACTTCTTCCCCTTCACCGAGCCCAGCTGCGAGGTGGACGTGAGCTGCCACGTGTGCGGCGGCAAGGGCTGCAACTTCTGCAAGCACAGCGGCTGGATCGAGATCTTGGGCTGCGGCATGGTCGACCCCAACGTCCTGATCAACTGCGGCATCGACCCCGAGAAGTACACCGGCTTCGCCTTTGGCATTGGCGCCGAGCGCGTCGCGGCCCTGCGCTACGACCTGCCCGACCTGCGCACGTTGATGACTGGTGACATGAGGTTCTTGAACCAGTTCTAGAACGCTTTCTTCTTAGTTGCAGTTTCCGGCTCAAAGCCGCATTTATGAAAGGAGACCAGTTAGATGCGCGTTTCTTACGACTGGCTCAAGACCATGATCGATATTCCGGAGGATCCCAAGACCCTTTCGGACGAATATATCCGTACCGGCACCGAGGTCGAGGCGATCGACACCGTGGGTGAGTCCTTCGACCACGTGGTGACCGCCAAGGTGCTCACCAAGACCCCGCATCCCGATAGCGACCATATGTATGTGTGCTCGGTCGACGTGGGCGGCAAGAACCTCGACGCCGACGGCAACCCCGCCCCGCTGCAGATCGTCTGCGGCGCGCAGAACTTTGAGGCCGGCGACCACATCGTCACGGCCATGATCGGTGCTGTGCTTCCCGGCGACGTTAAGATCAAGAAGAGCAAGCTTCGCGGCGTCGTGTCCATGGGCATGAACTGCTCTGCGCGCGAGCTCGGCCTGGGCGGCGATCACTCCGGCATCATGATCCTGCCCGAGGATACGCCCTGCGGCATGCCGTTTGCCGAGTACGTGGGCTCGAGCGATACCGTGCTCGACTGCGAGATCACGCCCAACCGTCCCGACTGCCTGTCCATGATTGGCATGGCCCGCGAGACCGGTGCCATCTTCGACCGCGATTTCCATGTTGAGCTGCCCGCCATCAAGGCGGAGACTGGCCGCGCGACCGACGACGAGCTTTCGGTCGAGATTGCCGACGAGGGCCTGTGCGACCGCTATGTCGCCCGCATCGTGCGCAACGTGAAGGTCGGCCCCTCGCCCGACTGGATGGTCAAGCGCCTCAACGCCCTGGGCGTGCGTCCGCACAACAACATCGTCGACATCACCAACTATGTGATGATGCTCACCGGTCAGCCGCTGCATGCCTTTGATCTGGATACCTTTGCCGAACGCGATGGCCATCGCCGCGTGGTGGTTCGCGCCGCCCAACAGGACGAGAAGTTCACGACCCTCGACGGCGAGGAGCGCGTGCTCGACGCCGGCATGGGCCTGATCACTGACGGCGAGCGTCCCGTGGCGCTGGCCGGCGTTATGGGCGGCATGGATTCCGAGATCGAGGATGACACCGTCGACGTGATGGTCGAGAGTGCCTGCTTCAACGCCGGTCGCACCTCGCACACCAGCCGCGATCTGTCGCTGATTTCCGACGCCTCCATCCGTTTTGAGCGCCAGGTCGATGAGACCGGCTGCGTGGATGTCGCCAACGTTACCTGCGCGCTGATCGAGGAGATCGCCGGCGGCGAGGTCGCTCCCGGCTACGTCGACGTTTTCCCCGCGCCCAAGACCATCGACAGCATCAAGCTGCGCCTGGCCCGCGTGCATGCCATTTGCGGTGCCGACATCGAGCCCGAGTTTATCGAGCGTTCGCTCACTCGCCTGGGCTGCACCGTCGAGCGCGACGGCGAGGACTTTATGGTCACCCCGCCGAGCTTCCGCCCCGACCTGCCGCGCGAGATCGATCTGATCGAGGAGGTCCTGCGCCTGTGGGGCATGGGCCGCGTGACGGCGACCATCCCGGCTGCCAAGAACCACATCGGCGGCCTGACCCGCGAGCAGAAGCTCACCCGCAAGGTCGGCGAGATCCTGCGCGCCTGCGGCCTCAATGAGACCACGACTTTTGGCTTTGCCGCTCCGGGCGACCTGGAGAAGATCGGCATGTCCACCGAGGGCCGCGGCTGCCCCGTGGTGCTCATGAATCCGCTGGTAGCCGAGCAGACCGAGATGCGTCGCTCGCTGCTGCCGGGCCTGCTGCAATCCGTGGCCTATAACGAGGCGCACGGTACGCCCAACGTGCACCTGTACGAGGTCGGCAGCCTGTTCCACGGTCGTGAGAACGCCAGCCTGCCCAAGGAGACCAAGTCCGTGGCGGGCGTGCTCTCGGGTCAGTGGAGCGAGCAGTCTTGGAGCATGAAGTACCGCAAGCTGCGTTTCTTCTTTGGCAAGGGCATTGTCGAGGAGCTGCTCGCCCAGCTGCGCATCGAGAAGGTTCGCTTCCGTCCCGTCGAGGGCGAGGGCTATGCCTTCTTGCAGCCGGGTCGTGCGGCCGAGGTTCTGTCCGGCGGCACCGTGCTGGGCTGGGTCGGCGAGATCCACCCCGAGGCGCGCGAAGCCATGGGCATCGACGAGGTCGTCGTTGCCTTTGAGCTCGACCTGGACAAGCTGATCAAGGGCGCCCGCAACCAGGAGAACTACCGCGAGTTCTCGCAGTATCCGGCTGTTGAGCACGATCTGGCTATCGTGGTCGATAACTCCGTGACCTGCGAGGACCTTGAGCGCCGCATTACCAGCGCCGGCGGCAAGCTGCTCGAGGGCGTGCGTCTGTTCGACGTCTATCGCGATCCGGTCCGCGTGGGCGTGGGCAAAAAGTCCATGGCCTTCGCGCTTACGTATCGCTCCGACGACCACACGCTCACCAGCGAAGAGGTCGAGAAGGCACACCAGAAGATCGTCACCAAGGTGTGCAAGGGCGTAAACGGCGAGGTCCGCGGCTAGGATTTGCGCTGGGTATAGGTCAGCGGTGGCTGCCGCCGAGTCCTACGTGACCGCTATGCTCGGTATGAGACACCGCTGAGCCTGCATATATGACACGCGCATTACATAACGGCGTGCTGCTTTGTCGGCAGTGCGCCGTTTTGCTATGATAGCCCGCGGCGTGTTACGAATCTAACAATACGTAACACTCTTAAGGTGATTTAAGCGGCGTTGCAATTCCGTGCGCCGATAACCGGGAGGCGTACATGCACATTCCAGATAATTATCTGTCTCCGCAGACCGATGCCGTCATGGCGGTGGCAATGGTGCCCGTTTGGGTCCATTGCATCAAAAAGGTGCGCGCTACGCTCGATCGCGAGCACATGGCGTTCCTGGGCATTTGCGCCGCGTTCTCCTTCTTGCTCATGATGTTCAACGTGCCGCTGCCCGGCGGTACCACTGGTCACGCCGTTGGTGGCGCGCTCATCGCACTGCTGCTGGGCCCCGAGGCCGCGGCTATCGCTGTCTCGGTTGCGCTGGCGCTGCAGGCGCTGCTGTTTGGCGACGGCGGCGTTCTGTCGTTTGGCGCCAACTGCTTTAACATGGCCTTTGTGCTGCCGTTTGTCGCTGCTATCGTGTTCCGTGCGCTCAACAGCCGTCTGCACGACAAGAGCTGGGGCACCTCGGTTTCGGCCATCGTAAGCGGCTGGGTCGGCCTGTGCCTGGCGGCCCTGTGCGCGGCGATTGAGTTTGG
>CAJJVE010000097.1:0-6575 GCA_905196265.1 uncultured Collinsella sp.
CCGTGCCTAAGTCCCAACAACAGCCGATGCGGCCACCGACACCTTTTGAACGCCTAGCGGACCCCGAGGGAAGACGTCGCTCCGCCGACCCAAAGCTCACCGCCAACGGCGCCGTCCGCGCCGGCCGCGCCGCGCAGTTTATGCCCTTTGCCGCCCTCACGGGATACTACGAGCTCGTGCGCAAGCAAGAAATTACCGTCGAACCAAAATGCGAACTCACGGAAGAAAAAGCCCTCGAGCTTTCAAAAAAGCTCGAGGGCCTCAAACGCGGCGACTTGGTGCGTGTCACCTATTACGATACATACGGCTATCGTAGCCGCACCGGCATTCTCGACGAAGTGCTTCCCGCCTTCAAGTTCCTCAAGCTCAAGGACATCGCCATCGACTTCGACGATATCCAAGACATCGAACTGCGCGGACGAGCCTAGACAAGGAAATGCATCCAATGCGACGCTTACAGCGTCATGACGTAGTAACCCGCGTCTTTCACGGCCGCCTCGAGGACACCACGATCGATCGGCTGCTTAAAGCGCACGCGTGCCGTGTGGTCCGCATACGTCACCGTTGCCCACACGCCATCCAGCGCATTCAGGGCATTGGCCACGTTCTGAGCGCAGCCATCGCAACTCATACCGCCGATGAGCAGCTCCTCGCTATAGGGATAATGAGACGGATCGGTATCCGCGACCACGACTTTCTTGGCCTTCTTTCCGCTCGCGCCGTCACAGCAGCAGCTCTTTCCGCGAGTCGAAGCGGCAATGCGACGCAACCCAAAAAACAAACCGACGGCAATGACGGCCAGTACGATGAGATTCGCAGGGTTGAACAAGTCACTCATGCGTTCCCCTTTCAAGTAACCCTATCTAGATACCCCCATGGGGTGTCCCCATCTTAACCCAAAATCATGTCCGTTCGGTCAATTAGTTTCCCTCTTCAAACTTTTTTGTTGACCATGGCTTACTTTCGTGTATAAGTTTTCCTAGGTTAACAAGTGAGGGCTCGAAAGGGGCAACGTGACTCGAACCATTGACATCCCAACATACCAAACGGCTGTCGTGCGCAACTGCTCCCCTACGCTCGCAGGTATCAAGCCGGCTTCGCTCTTTACCTATCCCGGCGTTTACGCCAACCAAAACGGAAAGCCCGGCGCCGCCCATATCGAAGAGCGACGCTCTCGCCTGCTCGCCGTCATAGCCCAATGCAACCGCGAGCTCCAGCCACTCGGGATCCATATGAGCGTTTTGGTCTGGCGTCCCTGCGGTGCGCTCATCTATGTGTACCGCCCTGCGGACCTCATGCGATACCTCTCCGACCCCCGTGCCACGACGGCGCTTGCCGCCGAAGGTTACGATGTCCACAACCTGCCCGCATCCCTAGTGCATCTCGCCGCGCGCATCACGCTGGCAAGCAGCAATACCGCAGAAAGCGCCTATGACGGCAGCGTCTGCGCACTCGCGCGAAATAGGCACTGCGATACGGGGTGCATGTGCGAGTTCCCCCACGAAATTGGCTATTTTTTGGGCTACCCCTACGAAGATGTCCATCAATTTATCGTCCAGCACGGCGAGAACTATAAGGTCTTTGGCGCATGGAAGGTATACACAAACGTTGAGCAGGCGCTCACGACCTTCGACTCCTATCGTGCATGCACGCAATACCTTACCTATATCTATCAACAGGGCTGCACCCTGGGACAACTTGTCCAGGCAACCCGATAGAGCATACAAAACGCGGCCGCACGCCGCACAACCGAAAGGAAAACATATGAGCAAGATCGCAGTCGTCTACTGGAGCGGTACAGGCAACACCGAGGCCATGGCAAACCTCGTTGCCGAAGGTGCAACCGATGCCGGCGCCGAGGCAGAGGTCATCTCCTGCGCCGATTTCTCCGCAGACAAGGCCGCCAGCTATGACGCCATTGCCTTCGGCTGCCCCGCCATGGGTTCCGAGGAGCTTGAGTATGACGAGTTCCAGCCTATGTGGGACGAGGTCAAGGAGACCCTCGGCGACAAGAAGGTCGTCCTCTTTGGCTCCTACTCGTGGGCCGAGGGCGAGTGGATGGACAACTGGAAGGCCGACGCCGACGAGGCGGGTGTTAACGTCGTCGATTCCGTCATCTGCTACGACGCCCCCGATGATGAGGGCGAGGCGGCCTGCAAGGCCCTGGGAGTGGAGCTGGCATAAACCACCCATTGACACGACAGATGCAACGCAAACGGGCTCCGGGTCGTCTTAACCCGGAGCCCGTTCATCTATAAAGCCACGACACGAACGGCACAACTCACCCGCGTATCAAACGACGGACGTTACAGGCGTCGAGTCGCTATGCGCTCTTACGGGAGCGCACAAACCACGCACCAATAGCCGCAAGGCACACGATACCGACAACAACACCGGTAACAGCGACCGGATTAACGCCGCCTCGCCCATCCAAAGCACCCTTGCGCGATGCGGCAGCAGCGGACGTCGTTTTCGAACCGGAAGGCTCGTCGGAGCCGGACTTCTTATCGGACTCGCCCTTGTTGGCATCCACATCCTGCGAAGCAACAACTTCCTGCATTCCAGAACCGCCCTGCTTATCGCCGGAGCCATCGCCCCTCTGCGAACCGATCGGCATGACCGCGGGCGTCGGATTCTTCGTCGGGACCGTAGGAACGGGCACCTCGGGCGTCACGGGTTTTTTCGAGCCGCCCGGTTCGACGACACCGGCTTTTACGCCACCGATCTTGGACCAGCTCACACCGGACCCTGCGGACTTATAGGCCGAAAGGGCTCGTAAGGCCTGTACAGTCGCAAGCGCGTTGGCATTGCCGGGCTTACCGTCGGATCCCATGGTATGGGCGTAGCCCTTGCCGTCGGCAACCTCGTAGGCGCAGATTGCAGTAATCAGGCTATTCGCACCCGTTGCAAAACCGTTCTTGGTATTTACGGGATCCTTGCCAAGAGCCACAAGAGCGAGCAGCACCTGGGCATTAGACTCGACGGACCCAAAATCGCAAAGGCCGTTCATCTGGCCCCTCAGGAAGCCGAGCGCATTGTCGACAGCAGATGCAACAGAAGGTTGGCCATTCGAGGCCGGGGCGACGGCGCACGCGTCATCATCGACATAGGGCACAAGCGCCTGAAGTGCCATAGCGGTCATATCGACGTTGCTCGCACCGCCCGCATCGATGGTGAAACCGCCGTCGGGATTCTGGAACGAAAGCAGCGCGCAAACAAGCTGAGCACGTGTCCAAGAAGAGCCGGACGCACGCAACGCCTCATTCGAAATACCCGCCTCGTCAAGGGCAATCAGCGCATAGACCACGTTGTTCGCCGAAGCCACAAGATCTTCGTGAGAGCAAATGTCGGCAATGAGATTCACGCCATCGAAAGAGGTGATATCCTCACCAAGCGCGGTTAGCGCAAGCGCAACTCGCTCGCAATCAGTCACCTTGGCGGTGTTGCCCGACCACTCGGCCTTATGAACGGCAAGGGACTTCTTGTAATTCGCGATCAGTGCGTCGTCAATCTTGCGCCCCGACGTTGCGAAGGCGTAAATCTCCCATTCTTGACCATAGCTGTACGCATCGATCGTACGGTTGACGTCAAAGTACTTGGCAGCGGAAAGGGCGCCTTCGTCGGCCTTTGCCTCGTTATCCGGCGAGGCAACGATTCCGTCAACCGTAATCTCAAAGGAGATGGCCTGGGCACCGGCAGTCTGATCGATCGGCGTACCGGTCACCGTATAGGTACCGGCCTTGTTCGCCGTCAGGACATAGGCGCCGCTCGCCACAAACAAGCCGTCGTCAGGAGCACCGTCAACGTGCTTCCAATCACCAAGAGCGCGTCGGTCGATACTCACGGCATCCGAGGCATCCCGACCTTCCTCGGTCGCCACACTCCATTGCATACCGGGCTCGGAAACACTCCAGCCCTCGGCATCGTTCTCACCCGTATAACCCAGGTTGAGTTCGACGGTCTTACCGGCCTTAACGGACGCAGGGACATTTGTGATTGTCACCGATTTCAGTGGGTTCCGGTACGCGTAGGTAACCTCTCGCTTACCCGAGGAGATGACGCTGCCGTCCTGGTTTTCGACCGTCGCCTCAAACGTCGTCTTACCGGCCTTATACGGCGTAAAGCCAATCTCGCCACTCACAGTGTACTCGGCAACCGCAGCATCACTCGAGGTGACCGTGTAGCACGCGCGATCACTCGCGTTTTCGGGTCCCACAACCGGCGCAGCCTTATCGGTCAGGAAGGCGCCTTTGGCAAGCGGATTGCGACCGTGCAGATAGACAGTCTCGCCGTCCTCGTTATAACCAAGCGAGACGCTCGTCGCCGGCACATAGCTCGACGTGACCGTCACGCTCTTGGAGGCGATATCGAGATTTGCGCGTGAAGATACCCGAATCGTGGCCTCGCCCGGCTTCTTAAAATAAAAGCAGGCGGATCCGGGATTGGAGTAAAGTACGTTCGCAGGCGTGCCGACAAAGCGAAAACGCGCATAGGAAACAGGAGTGTACTCGCCCTCGGCGGCATCGGTGTAATGAACACGGACTTCAAGATTCTTGACCTCGGAACCCGCAACCGCAATAGCGCCGCCCGTCACGTTTGCGCCGTTATACCAAATCTGAAAATCATCGATCGGTTTGGACACTGCCTTGACCACAACGGTCGCGACGTTCTCGGTAGTGCCGTCATCCTTGTGGAGTGTGGCGGTTACCGTACCTACGGCGTCGTTATACACGTGCAGCAGGCCCGTTTCCTCGTTAACGGCGATATCACCCCTGTTGGCATCTGGGGTACCCCAGGTCACCTTGGCATCCTTGGGCAGGCCATCGAGCTCAAGCGTGCCCGAAACGCAGGCGGCACCGTTCTCGCCCACCACAACGTCGTCGGGAGACGGGCAGAGCACACCATCGGCAGCAGTTACGGTCTTGCCGGTACGGGCAGACGTGAACTTCACCTCGTACTTGTTGCTTGCAGCAGGGCTCTCAGAAGACTCGTGGTCTAGATTCTCACCGAAGTGCGGAAAGCCATCAGACCCCATACCCCACACGCTACCGTTTTCACCACGATTGACGTTGAGATTTTCGACAAAGGTCGCCGTCTTCATGTCATCGGTATCGACAGCATAGGAGTTGACGAGCGCGTCCGAGGGAAAGACGACCTTATTGGTAAGGCCCTCCTGCCAGTACGCATTGATGAGCTGTCCGGAGTCGTAGCTCGCAAAGAGCACGCCGCCGGTCGAAGCGGCGGTGGACATGCAATTGGAGATCACGCCGCCCTGGAGCGTGCGGCCAAAGCCAGCAACGCCCTTACCCGTAACGGACGTGGAGCAATTAATGACAGAGCCCTTTACCTGATTGCCAAGCGGACCAAACGACTTGCCGTCCATGGCCTGTTTGAGCTCACCGGCAAAAGAGACATTCTGGATGACGCCGGTGGAGCCAACGCTCGCAAACAGAGACTTAACGCCTCCCCCGTTGTCGAAGGTAATAGTGTGGCCCTGCCCGTCAAACGTGCAATTGAGCTCGCCTGTGGGTCCGAAGAACCATTCGTCATCAATCACAATGTCGTTATCGAGCACATAGTAGTTGCTCGCATCCTTGACGTTCATATACATGAAGTCATCCTGCGACGAGATATGCTTGACGCTCTCCGGCTGGGCGACGGGAGCCGTCGGCTTCTTTTTCTCAAGCGCATCCGAGGCGTCATCGAGCTTTTTGACCGCCGCATTTACATCGGACTGAGATGCATCGTCGTTATCGTTGACGATTTTGGCGTCAGCAAGAGCAGCGGCAAAGGCGGACCAGGAATCCGTTGTGTAGTCTGACTCATTGAGCGCCTCGGCGGCCGTGATAGCCGCGACGAGCGCGTCCTTATTGACAACGACGGGGGCAGAGCCGCTCACAAGCAAGGGCAGGCCACCATTGGACACCCAGGAAAAGCCAGTCGACGGCGTATCGGTATTGAGCACGTCGAGTGATTTAGCAGAAGAGAGGTCGGCGGCTTTAGCCGCGTTTCCCTTGTTAAAGCCGCTAGGGTTGTTTATCTCGGCAGGCGAAAAACCTACGGTATATAGGCAGTTCAACAGTGATCCGGCCTGAGCCTCACCGACCAGGCCACCGTTCATCTCAACGCCTGAGCCGGCAAAATAGGAATTGACGATCTTTCCGGACGTCATACCGCCGACCAGGCCACCGGCACAGCCCATCCAGCCGATAAGGTTCACACTCGCCGTGGACCAGCACATCTGGATGGTGCCAGAAAGTGTCATGGCAATGGAGCCCACATTGTCGGTGCTCGAGACCGAGCCCGTCACGCCCAGGTTCTGAATCGAGCCGGCCACATTATTCGCAACGGCCTTGCCGTTAATGGTGACCGTGTGGCCCTGGCCATCCAGGGTGCCGTCAACGGTCTCGATCTGCTGATCAGTGCCCATCGAAATATTCGCGCCGAGCTTGACGGTCGCACCCGCCTCAATGGTCTCAGGCATATCGGCCGCATCGTTGACGACCACCGTCTCGCCCGAGTGCACTACCTTGGCGAAAGAACCTGCTTCTTCGACCTGTGCAGCCGGTACCGTT
>CAJJVE010000098.1:0-6530 GCA_905196265.1 uncultured Collinsella sp.
GCGCGCCGCAAACTCGACTGGGATGCCATGTGGAAGTGTGCACTCGACCCGGTCACCGGTAAGAAGCGCTACGAGGAATCCCCCGCCGCCACCGAGGGCACCTGCACCATGTGCGGCAAGATGTGCGCCGTCCGCACCGTCAACAAGGTGTTCGAGGGCACGACTATCGATCTTGGCATGGAGGATTAGCTTTTACGAGGCAATCGACCGCAAGTCTACTGCAACGCCCGACTATTGTTGACTTGTGAACAATTGCTTACATTTGCGTAAAGATTGCACCACCCGCCCGGGTTCGGAATACAGCCGGCCCGGGCATCTTTATAATGCGGGGTAAAAGACCCATTTGAATCCGACCGGACAAGGGAGCGAACATGGATCGCAGTAAAGTACCCGCCGTTCTATCCATCGCAGGATCCGATTCCAGCGGTGGCGCCGGCATTCAGGCAGACATTAAGACCATCACGGCGCACCGTCTGTATGCCGAGACGGCCATCACCGCCATCACAGCGCAAAACACACTGGGCGTCACCGCCGTGCAGGATATCTCGCCAGATATCGTAGCCGCGCAAATTGACGCCGTTTTTGACGATATCCGCCCGAGCGCCGTCAAAATCGGCATGGTTTCGTCCGCCGAGATTATCGAAGTTATCGCCGATCGCCTGAGCGCATGGAACGCAACCAACGTGGTCGTCGACCCCGTTATGGTCGCCACGTCGGGCGCTCGCCTCATTGCCGAGGATGCCGCCGAAGCGCTTACGCGTCGCCTGTTCCCGCTGGCGACCGTCATCACCCCCAACATTCCCGAGGCCATGGCGCTGCTCGACTACGAGGTCGATTCCGAGCGCACACAGCAAAACGCTGCCATGCTCCTCACCCGCCGCTTTGGCTGCGCGTCCCTCGTTAAGGGCGGGCATTTTGTCAACGAGGCCAACGACGTGCTGGCCGAACCCGCGCCGCTCGATAACGAGGGCAACCACCTGGGCGATCCGCTCACCACGTGGTTCCGCCACAAGCGCATCGAGACCGGCAACACGCATGGCACCGGCTGCACGCTTTCGTCCGCCATCGCCTGCGCATTGGCACAGGGCATGGATCTTGCCGACGCCGTCAACGCCGGCAAGGCCTATCTAACCGGCGCTCTCGCCGCCGGCTTTGACATGGGTAAAGGCTCCGGCCCCGTCAACCACATGTGGCAGTATTAAAGCCCGCAGCCCAAAACCACCGCAAAGGGGACAGGCACCTTTGCGGTGGTCCCCACAAACATCTCGATCTGTAACAGTAACTCGGCAAAATCGACCCTAGATGTTACAGATCGAGACAAATAAACGAAATAAGCCACCGCAAAGGAAACTTTCGTGGTGGTTTGGGATCGCGCTACTCACCGAGCATGTCCTGGAGCTTGGCTGCCACGGCGTGGCCCAGGCTCTCGTGGCTTTCGGGCATCATGTGCAGATAGTCGATATCGCCCGGCTCGGCAAAATCGGCGGCATTCAAAAAGTCGCAGCCAAACTGCTCGGCCACGTGCGCATAGTACTCGCCAAAATGCTCCGAGGCCTCGACGGAATGCTCGTCAAAGTCGGTCATATATACATCGGCGATCTGCGGCTTGATCTTGATAGGAGCCATCAGCAGAATTCGCGGACAAGACGCGGCGTCGGTCCACGGAAACGCGCGGACGGCGCGAATCAGCGCCATGGCGCCACGGGCGATATCGGAAGCTGTCACGTTAAAGACCGTCTTACAGTCGTTGGTGCCCAGCATGATCACAATGGCGTCCAGTGGCTTATGGGCCTCGAGCAGCATCGGAAGCGCGCGAATGCCGTTGAGGTTAGTGTCCAGATGGCACATATCGTCGCGCACCGTCGTGCGGCCGTTGAGCCCCTCCTCAATCACATGCCAGCCCTCGCCCAGGTCACGCTGCGCCACGCCGCACCAGCGCACATCCTGCGCATAGCGCACCGCAGTGCCGTCGCGCATACCCGCCGGATCATAGCCATAGGTATTGCTGTCACCAAAGCACAGAACGTTTTTCATCGTAAGCCCTTCCTTTAGTAAAAAGCCGACGGGAGCAGCCCTCCCGCCGGCTCGACCTATCTGTCGGCACGTACCGATTACAGGTACTTGCGCCAATCGTCATCGTCCTCATCGTCCTCGGCGGCAGCCTGGGCCTGCTCGGCGGCGCGAGCAGCCGCAGCGCGTGCGGCAACCTGGGCATAGGACTCCTCGTTGCGCTCGGGGAAGCTTGCCAGCACGTGCTCGAACTTGGCAAAATCCTCATCCCAGCGCGTAGAGGGCACGGCAAAGAACACCTGCTTGACCTTAAAGTCACCCGATGCGAGCTCCTCGCGGAAGAGCTCTGCCACGGCCTCGGCGTCAAAGCCGTTGTTGTCGCAGCCCCAAGCACCCAGTACGAGCTTCTCGCGACCCAGCTCATCGCAGACGGCAAGGACAAAGCGGATACGGTCGCGCAGGGCATCCAACAGGGCGTCGTCGCTCACGCGGTACTCCTGGCGGGCACGCCTGACGTTGGGTGCGGCGGCAACGATTACATCGGCGTATGCGTGCACGTGGTTGCGATCGAAGCGCACGGCGGGCACCACCAGCGCACGATTGCGGTACAGCTCGCAGTTGATGTTGCGGCGACGGTTCTCGCCGTACCACTTGCGCTGCTTGTCGAGCACGTTGTACAAGTACGAATCGGCGCAGAGCGTCGCCTCCTGGCCCAGGTAGCCCTGGATATAGCCGCCGCCCGGATTGGTAAACGAGGCAAAGGCAAGCACGGCCATATCGCAGAACTGCGCATAGCCGCGGCCGTTATCGAGGATTGCCTGCGTGGCGGAGGCATCAAGCACAGTGACCTCGGGCAGGACCGGAGCAGCCTCCTCCGCGGGCGCGGACTCAGCCTCGTCGGCCGACTCGGTGAACTCGGGTGCCACCTCGGACTCGACCGCAGTCTCCACCTCAGCGGCCTCCACCTCGGCAGTCTCAACCTCGGCAGCGTCAGCCTCCACAACCTCGGCAACCGGCTCCTCGGCAGCCGCAGCCGCTTGGGCCTTGGCCTTCATCGCCGCGACAAAACCGGCAGGCATACCATCGAACTCGCGCACGCCGGTAAGCGAGCGCTCGATGTCCTTGGCGCAGGCCTCGGACACAGCCGCCACATGGCGCTCGGCGGCCTTGGCACGCGCCTCGCGCTTGGGATTGGGCTGACCCGCTCGGTTAGACCTACGGTTACGGTTCCTGTTGTCGACATCTGCCATACGTGGCCACCTTTCCTGTCGCTGCCGCTATCGGCTTTTTCCCATCCATGATACCCCGCCACGCACAAAAAAGACGGCCCCGAAGGACCGCCTTTCGTATCGTTTTACCGTGTCCGGCAGGAAACGTCGCAACGCCGCGCTAGTCGCGACGACCGAGAATGTTCAGGATGCGCAGGAACACGTTGATAATGTCCACGAACAGATTGGACGCCATGAGCACCGCATTGGGCAGCGTGGGCGGCACCGTCGTGGCAACATAGGTGTCGTAGCCAATAAACCCGGCGAACACCACGATCACGATCAGATCGGTGATGGACTGCGAGACGCCCATGAACATCAGCACGATCTCGACCAGAATCGTGGCGAGCAGAATGCCAAAGCCGATGCCGTACACACGCTGGAAGAACTTGGGGAAGGTCACGCCCAGCGCACCGAAGATAAAGGTGATGGCGGCCGTGGCGATAAAAGCGGTGTTGATGGTGGGCAGGTCGTAGTTGGCAAGGCCAAACGACGCGGTCAGGCCAAAGGTGCTCGCAAAGATTACGTAGCCCACAAGGGACAGGCCCACGGACTGTTTGCTGGCGGCAGCAGACATCATGACGATGCCGACAATAGTCAGGATAAACGAGCCAAAGACCAGTGGCAGGGCGGCCCCGCTCATCATCATGCGGGCAAACGCCATGGTGCTCGTAAAGTAAGCACCGGCGCCCATGGCGCAAAAGCCCAAGAAGATGAGGGCAGACATGGCAAGATTGTACGCGCGCGGCGACATCTCCTTGGCGCGACTTGCGCCGGTCTCGATGGGGCCGTTCTGATAGCCCTGGATATCGTTCATACTTCGTCCTTTCAAAAAGCGCACGACAGCGCCGTAGGTGACAAGATTCCTGCCATTGTACCCGAATGCCGCACGTCCTTACCTACGGCGCTCGCCCTCAAGCGTACGATCAAAGGCCCAGACCCACCAACGCATCACGTGCGCTTGCGAGCCGTCCGCCCGCTCGCGCGTCTGGTCCTCCAGATACAACTCGGTCGCGTGCCCGCCAAAACGCACCTTATATGTTGCCGTACGGATGCCGTGGACCATCAGGCCAAACCCGGTGGTCGAGATAATTTCGTCGATCGTAAAACAACGGCCGTCGACCCAACAGACGGTGACCGGCACGACCTGTCCGCCCGCGAGGATGCGAGCCACGACGTCCACATACTGCTTGTGCACGCGCCGAGTTTTGCCGTCTGTCTGTCGATATTCCATGCCCCCTATTATCGAACGCATGTTTGCATGTTGTAAAGCGAACAGACTGTGGTTTTGGGGTGTTGGGGCGCGCACGCGTGTCCTCATGGCGTGTTAGCAAAAAGAATACCCGCGGTCAACAGGGCTAATATTCAATTTTAGTGCCAAAAAATTCACTTCTCCCATCAGAACTCGGTAAAGAAACCCATAGGAGGTGATACGATTTATCATGTTTTTGTAACGTGTCTGCAAACTTCGAGAAAGCCCATATATGGACGTAACGTTCTCAACCTTCCTCGGCCAAATTGTGTCGAACCCAGTCCTTGCCGTCACCGTGATTCTCGCGCTCGGCGCCATCTTCGTCAACGGATGGACCGACGCGCCCAACGCCATCGCGACCTGCGTCACTACGCGTTGCATGCCCGCCCGCGCCGCCATTCTCATGAGCGCCGCATTCAACTTCTTGGGCGTGCTCATCATGACGCACTTTAACGCGAGCGTCGCCAACACCATCTCACATATCGTCGACTTTGGCGGAAACAGCACCATGGCGCTTGCCTGCCTGTGCGCGGCGCTGTTCTCCATCGTCGTCTACGGTGCCACGGCATCGCGTTTTGGTATCCCCACCTCGCAAAGCCACAGCCTTATCGCCGGCCTGACCGGTGCCGCTATCGCCCTCGGCGGCGCGAACAGCGTCAACGTCCACGAGTGGATGAAGGTCATCTACGGCCTGGCGCTCTCCATCGGCTTGGGCTTTGTCATGGGCTGGATCCTGTGCAAACTCGTCTCGATTCTGTTTGCCGCCGCCAATAGGCGACGTGCCAATGTCTTCTTTAAATACGCTCAGATCGCGAGTGCTGCGGCCATGAGCTTTATGCATGGCGCGCAGGATGGACAGAAGTTCATCGGCGTGCTCTTTTTAGGCGTGGCCTTCGCCAACGGCCAGACGAGCGTCGGCGATGCCGGCATCCCCATCTGGATTATGCTGCTGTGCTCGGCCACCATGGGCATCGGCACCAGCGTGGGCGGCGAGCGCATCATCAAGTCCGTCGGCCAGAGCATGGTCAAGCTCGAGAAGTATCAGGGATTCTCCGCCGACCTCGCGGGCGCCGCGAATCTGCTGCTTGCCACCCTTACCGGTATCCCCGTGTCCTCCACCCACATCAAGACCTGCGCCATCATGGGCGTCGGTGCCGTCAAGCGCCTTTCGGCCATCAACTTCGGCGTGGTCAAGGACATGATGTTCACCTGGTTCTTCACCTTCCCCGCCTGCGGACTCATCAGCTTTGTCATGGCCAAGCTGTTCATGATGTTCATCTAGTCAAACCGAGCGTCCATCCGGACCGTAATACCTCGCCCACCCGACTTCGCCTCGAAAGGACCCACTCATGGCAAAGAAACCCGATTCGTTCTACTTCGACAACTACGTCGCCTGCGCCGACCTTGCCGTCCAGGCCGCTGAGCTGCTCACCAAGATTTTCGAGAACTTCGATCCCGCAAGGATTCACGATATGCTCAACAAGATGCACGCGATCGAGCATGCGGCCGATAAGAAGCACCATGAGCTTGAGGACGCTCTGCTCACGGCCTTTATCACCCCGCTTGAGCGCGAGGACCTGGACCTGATGAGCTGCTCGCTCGACACCGTGCTCGACCGTATCGAGGGCGTCGTGCAGCGCGTCTACTTCACCAACATCCAGAGCATCCATCCCGATGCCATCGTGATCGCCCACAAGGTGACCGACGCCTGCCGCGCCATGAAGGACCTGATGGTCGAGCTGCCCAACTACCGCAAGTCCAAGACCCTGCGCGAACTCGTCATCCAGATCAACACGATCGAGTCCGAGGCCGACGAGCTCTACATCAACGCTATGCGCAACCTGCACGTCAACGGCAAGGACCCGCTCGAGGTCATCGCCTGGCGTGACGTTTACGCCTTCCTGGAGTACTGCGCTGACTGCTGTGAGAATGTGGCCGATGTCGTGGATTCGATTGTCATGAAGAACAGTTAATTGGGGGTACGTGTCCCGGCGGCGAAG
>CAJJVE010000099.1:0-6496 GCA_905196265.1 uncultured Collinsella sp.
CCCCACGAGCTTCCCGATGAGCCGTATGCTCGACATCAAGTCCAAGGACCTCGAGAAGGTTCTGTACTTTGCCAGCTACATCATCACCGAGGTAGACTACGAGGCTCGCGAGGCCGATGCTGACGACCTGCGCGAGGAGCTCGCCGCCGATCTGGAAGAGATCGATGCCGAGTGCGCCCGCCAGATCGAGTCCCTCAAGGAGCAGGGCAACCCCGAGAACTTTGACGAGTTCTCCGACGAGGAGCCACTGACCCCCGAGGAGATCGCCTCCGGCATCGTCGACATCGAGGAAGAGTGCAAGGACGAGAAGCAGCTCCGCACGGACGCCTTCAACGCCTTCATGAAGCTCAGCGAGCGCGACCTCATTTCCGATGAGCCGCTGTTCCGCGAGATGACCCGCTACTACTCCATGTACTTCAAGGGTGGCATGGGTGCCGAGGCCGTCCGCGACCTGCTCGCTGCCATCGACCTTCCTTCCGAGGCCGAGAAGCTCAAGGCCATCATCGCCGACGAGGACTCCCAGAAGCAGAAGCGCGAGAAGGCCGTTAAGCGCCTCGAGGTCGTTGACGCCTTCCTGAAGGGCGGCAACAGCCCCGCGAATATGATCCTGGATGTCATCCCGGTCATTCCGCCCGATCTGCGCCCGATGGTCCAGCTCGACGGCGGCCGCTTCGCCGCGTCCGACCTCAACGACCTGTATCGTCGCGTGATCAACCGTAACAACCGACTCAAGCGCCTGCTCGACCTGGACGCCCCTGCGATCATCGTGAACAACGAGAAGCGCATGCTCCAGGAGTCCGTGGACGCCCTGTTCGACAACGGTCGTCGTGGTCGCCCGGTCTCTGGCCGTGGCGGTCGCCCGCTCAAGTCGCTCGCCGAGGCCCTCAAGGGCAAGCAGGGTCGTTTCCGTCAGAACCTGCTGGGCAAGCGTGTCGACTACTCCGGCCGTTCGGTAATCGTTACCGACCCCAAGCTGCTGCTGCACCAGTGCGGTCTGCCCAAGACCATGGCGCTGGAGCTCTTCAAGCCCTTCGTCATGAAGCGCCTGGTCGAGCTTGGCAAGGTCGAGAACATCAAGGGCGCCAAGCGCGCTATCGACCGCGGTGCCACCTTTGTGTGGGACATCCTCGAAGAGGTCATCGACGGCCGCGTCGTGCTGCTCAACCGTGCACCGACCCTGCACCGTCTGTCCATCCAGGCCTTTGAGCCGGTGCTGGTCGAGGGCAAGGCTATCCACCTGCATCCGCTGGTCTGCTCGCCCTTCAACGCCGACTTCGACGGCGACCAGATGTCTGTCCACGTGCCGCTGTCCAGCCAGGCTCAGGCCGAGGCCCGCGTGCTCATGCTCTCTGCGAACAACCTGCGCTCGCCGGCATCCGGCAAGCCGGTCAACATCCCTTCGCAGGACATGATCATCGGTGTGTACTACCTCACCCAGGTTCGCGAGGGTCTGCCGGGCGAGAACCACGTGTTCTCGAGCTTCGATGACGCGCTGCACGCCTATGACTGCCGCTCCGAGGTCGATATGCAGGCCAAGATCCAGGTCCGCGTGTCCGCTGCCGATGCCAACGTCATCAACGAGGACGGCACCCGTATCTTCCGCGTCAAGAACGGCAAGAACGAGTTCGTCGACTACGACGTCACCGGCAACAAGACCGCGCGCTTCGAGACCTCTATCGGCCGCATCATCTTCAACCGCCAGTGCCTGCCCGAAGACTATGAGTTCATGAACTACAAGATGGTCAAGGGCGATGTGGCCAAGCTGGTTGCCGACTGCTGCGATCGTTACCCCGAGGCCAAGGTCGGCCCGATCCTCGACGCCATCAAGTACTCCGGCTTCCACTACGCTACCCGCGCCGGCCTCACCATCTCGGTGTGGGACGCTCTTATCCCTGCCGAGAAGCAGGAGCTGCTCGACCGCGCCCAGGCCAACGTCGACCAGATCAACGAGTACTTCGAGGAGGGCTTCATCAACGAGACGGAGCGCCACATCGAAGTCGTTAACGAGTGGACCGCTTGTACCGATAAGGTTGCAGCGCTCATGCTCGACATGTTCGACGAGGAGAACCCGCTGTACATGATGGCCGACTCCGGCGCCCGTGGTTCTAAGACCCAGCTGCGTCAGCTCGGCGGCATGCGTGGCCTGATGGCAGACATGTCCGGCGAGACGATCGACCTTCCCATTAAGGCGAACTTCCGCGAGGGCCTGCTGCCGCTCGAGTACTTCATTTCGACCTACGGCGCCCGTAAGGGCCTGGTCGATACCGCATCCCACACCTCGGACTCTGGTTACCTGACCCGTCGTCTGGTCGACGTGGCCCAGGACGTCATCGTCCGCGAGGAGGACTGCGGTACGCACGAGGGCGTTACCTACAACCTCATCATCCCCGGCACCACCGACCTCAACACCGACCTCGTCGGCCGTTGCTTCATCGAGGACGTCGTGGCCCCCGATGGCACCGTGCTCTTTGAGCAGGACGGCTACATCGAGAAGGTCGCCGACATCCAGAAGATGGTCGATGCGGGCCTTAAGAAGGTCAAGCTTCGCGCGCTGCTCACTTGCCGCTCCAAGTACGGCGTGTGCCAGAAGTGCTACGGCTGGGATCTTTCCACCCGTCGTCCGGTCGCCATCGGTACCGCGGTCGGCATTATTGCCGCCCAGTCCATCGGCGAGCCCGGTACGCAGCTTACGATGCGTACCATTCACTCCGGCGGCGTCGCTGGCGTCGACGATATTACGCAGGGTCTGCCTACGGTCAGCCGTATGTTCGATATCGTCGGCAACGTCAACGAGAAGATCCTGGGTCGCGAGGCCGAGCTGGCTCCGTACTCCGGTCACCTCTCGATTAAGCCCGAGAAGTCCGAGTACGTGCTGACGCTCACCGACTCCGAGGATCACACCCGTGTCCTCGACGAGCGTCGCGTCCCCGCTTCGGTGCGCTTTATGCCCGAGATCGAGGGCGGCTGCGAGGTTCGCGCCGGCGACCAGATCACCAAGGGCTTCGTCAACTTCCGCAACCTGCGCAAGCTGACCGACATCGAGTCGACGATGCACACCTTCGTCGAGAGCGTCAAGGACGTCTACACCAGCCAGGGCGTCGACCTGAACGACAAGCACATCGAGGTGCTCGCACGTCAGATGCTGCGTCGCGTTCAGATCACCAACCCCGGCGACTCCAAGTACCTGCTTGGTCAGTACGTCGACCGCTACGAGTTCGCCGACGAGGTCGAGCGCGTTGCCCGTTTGGGCGGTCAGGCTCCCGTGGCCGAGCCCGTCATCTTGGGTACGCTCAAGGTCGCGTCAAACATCGACTCCTGGCTGTCGAGCGCTTCGTTCATCCGTACCGCCGGCGTCCTTACCGAGGCTGCCATCGAGGGCAAGGTCGACCATCTGCTCGACCTTAAGTCCAACGTCATCGTCGGTAAGAAGATCCCGGCTGGTACTGGCCTCAAGCCGTACGCCAACGCCAAGCTGACGTATCGCACGGCCGACGGCTATGTCGACATCGACGGCCCGGCTTCGCCCAACGCCAAGTCGCTGCCCGAGTGGGCTCCTGTTGAGCTCAAGGACCTGGACGAGCAGCTCCCGCAGCAGCTCGACTGGGCCGGCTACGACGAGTTCGGTGGTGCTGACGGTTCGTTCACCCGCAACGGCCACACCATCTCCGCCGAGAAGGCTCGTCTGTACCTGTTCGACGACCTGGGCGTGTCGCAGCGCTGGACCAACAAGTTCAGCGAGGTTGGCATCGAGACGGTCGGCGACCTGGTCGGCAAGTCCGAGGAGGATCTGCTGCGCATCGATGGCATCGGTGCCAAGGCGATCGAGGAGCTCCGTGACGGCCTGGAGGCCCACGACTTGCTCTACATCCTCGAGAACAACGACGACGTTGCCGACGAGGAAGACCTCTCGCAGCTGCTGCAGATGGTCTTTAGCCCCGACGGTCCGGACGACATCCTGCTGGGCACCTCCGCCGCGCCGACGCATCACGCCGACGCCGACGAGGAGCTCCTGGGCGCCCCGATCGACGACAAGAAGGCTCCCGCCAACGGCGCTATCAACGAGGACATGGCTTCCCTCGATGAGCTGCTCAACCAGCTCGTGGACACCGACGACGCCGAAGAGGCCAAGGACAACGACGAGGAGTAATTTCCTAGTACGTTAACCGTCCTTCCAAAGACCCGTTTCCCAACAGGGAAGCGGGTCTTTTTTGGTGAGGAACGTTGCCCCGACGAGCACGTCGGATTCCCGGAACGGGCCGCCCGCTGTTTAAGTTTGTCGCGAGTTCCGCACGCAAAGGAAAGCACTTAATGTGCTTTCCGTCTTGCGCAGGACTGTAGAGCAGCAAACTTAAACAGCGGGCGGCCCGTTCCGGGAATCTACCCCGCGCACAGAAGGGGATTCCTTTTGCCAAAAAGGGACAGGTTTATTTTGGTAGGTTTTTCCTGCTTGAATTTGAAACAATTCGTCCGGCCAGAGCGTATCTATGGTGAGGGCCTCATCGATAATCATTAACGTCACCAGGAGGTGATTATGGAAGAACAAGCATTTAGACAGGCGGTCGAAGATCACCGGGATGTCGTGTTTCGGATCGCATTGACGTACCTGCGCGATTGCGCCGATGCCGACGATGTTGCCCAAGATGTCTTTCTTAAGTTGCTTAAAAGCGATGGGCACTTTGAAAGTTGGGAACATCTTCGCCGCTGGCTTATCCGGGTCACGATCAATGAATGTAAATCGCTCTTTCGAAAGCCATGGAGGCGTGTGGAGGATATTGAGAACCTGGCCGATTCGCTTTCGGCGGCGCAGGATGAGACCAAGGCGGTCCTGTCAGACGTTATGCGACTTCCGGAGCGATTCCGTGTTCCCATCGTGCTCTATTACTATCTGGGCTTTTCGACCGCAGAGATTGCCGAGTTACTGCATGTGCCAGCCGCGACCGTTCGAACGCGTTTAGCTCGCGGTCGATCGAAGCTCAAATTGATCCTAGAGGAGGGCGACCGTGAAATCCAATCAAATCAAGCAGGCCTTCGAGTCCATCCAAGCCGATAGCAATCTTGCAGATCGCGTCCTTAATACCGCTGCGGGTGAGCCGCTTCATCGAAAGGGCCACGCGAAGCCTCTCTATGTTGCCGTAATCGGATGTCTTGCCGGAGTGTTGGCGACCGGAGGGGTCGCCTACGCCGTTGTCAATTCCGGCTATTTTGCCTCAGCCTGGGGAAACCACGGCAACGGGGATTCCATTACCTGGACTAATGGCGGCTCATCGGGGACTAAATACACCTACACCAGAGAGTTTGGTGACGGCATTGCGCCCCAAAGCCTGGAGGGCACAGTCCAGAAGGTTAATCTGTCCGTCGAGGGTAACGGCTATATGCTTGATATCCATGAGATGGCTATCGATAAAAACGGTTGCGGTGCCGTGACGTTTACGCTGTCCAATCCAAATGGCGTTAACTACTACAAGCCGGCAGCAGAGACAGGCGAACTTGTTCTCTATGGTGAAGAAGAACAAGGCATCGGCACGCCCAGCATGAACTTCGGCGAGGAATGGGCTGACACACGCTGCACCATTGATAAGGACACATCAAGCGATACTGTCATTAATGGCACGATGTACTTTGCTTCTATGGATCGCGAGCGAGGTTTTCAACATGCGGTCACCTGGAATATCTCGTGGACCGAGGGCGAAGGCGAGGATGCGAAGCCGTTCGAGGCATCGACGCCCGAGTTTAGCGTTGGAGCGTACGTCGATACAAAGGAACTCCGCTCCGATGACTCGCCTCTCGAGATCAGCCCGTTTTCTATCCAGACACACATCGATGATCTGGGCATTGACGCAGTCACGAAGAAGTTGACGGTTACCTACAAGGATGGATCGGAGCAGATTATCGAAGATGACGACGCAGGGACGTTCAACTTATATTTTTCTTATACGCGCAATAGCGGAGAGAACATCTGGGTGCCAACGAAGTTGATTGATGTCGACCAAGTGGTCTCAGTAACGCTTGAGGGCACACGCTGCACTTCAACAGAGGGCACCGAAACGTCGGAACCCTTTACCATCGTCTATTCGTGAGATTTGGGACCGCTTCCTACTAGGGGAAGCGGTTCATTTTGCGTTAAATGGGCGGTTAAAGCGAGTGATATTCGTCTGAATTTCGGAAGTATGCGGCAAAATCTTGATGGGCCGACCACACCGCATATGCTCAAGCGCTCTACCTGCTGATTTGTTATCGCAAAACCCCTGCGCGCTCAGCAAGTCCAAAATTTGCCGCATACTTCCGAAAACGCCGCCGATTTCCATGCGACAGACGAAAGCAGATCACCGCCGGAGCGCGACGTTTCCCCAGATAAAACCGACCAAAATTAACCTGTCCCTTTTTGGCAGGGAACGTTGCCCCGGCGAGCACGTCGGATTCCCGGTCCGGGCGGCCCGCTGTTTAAGTTTGTCGCGAGTTCCGCACGCAAAGGAAAGCACTTAATGTGCTTTCCGTC
>CAJJVE010000100.1:0-6490 GCA_905196265.1 uncultured Collinsella sp.
GCAAGGAGTTTAAGGCCGCAGGCAACATCGCGCTCAACGATGCAGGTGCTTTTGCCTGCGCGTGCGGCCGTAATGGCGGCGGCGAGACCCGAGGCCCCGCCGCCGATTACCAAGACGTCATAGGAGGCGTTTGCGTTCACTTAGGCCTCGGCGGTTTCGTGCGGGGCAATGGCCTCGACGGCAGAGACGACCTGGGGCAGCATACGTGCGGGCAGTGAGGTCTCAACCTCGCCCTTATCGCAAGCCTCGGCGAGTGCCGGATTGATGGGAAGCTGCCCTAGGATCTCGAGGTTGTAACGCTCGGCGACCTCGGGGAGCTTGCTCTTGCCAAAGACCTCGATCTTCTTGCCGCAATCGGGGCACTCGATATAGCTCATGTTTTCGACGATTCCCAGAATGGGGACGTTCATCTTCTCGGCCATGTTGACCGCCTTGGCGACGATCATCGAGACCAGATCCTGCGGGCTCGTGACGATGACGATGCCATCGACGGGCAGCGACTGGAAGACGGTGAGGGCGACGTCGCCCGTTCCCGGAGGCATGTCGACCAGCAGGTAGTCGATGGGGCCCCATGAGGTTTCGCTCCAGAACTGTCTGATGGCACCCGCGATAACCGGACCGCGCCAGAGGACGGGGTCGGTTTCGTTTTGGAGCAGCAGGTTAGAGCTCATAACCTTGACGCCGTGCTCGGAGATTTCGGGCAGCATAAGGTTGCCGAGGGCATGGACGTGACGTCCGCTCATACCGAACATCTTAGGGATAGAGGGGCCGGTAATATCGGCATCGAGGACGCCGACCTTGTGACCGTGGCGGGAAAGCTCCGTGGCGATGGCGCCGGTGACGAATGACTTGCCGACGCCGCCCTTGCCGGAAAGCACGGCGATAACGCGCTTGACCTCGGACAGCGTATTTTCCTCAAATTGCGACGGCGACGTTTGCCCGCCGGCTGCCTGTGCGTGCTCGCAACCCATGTTTGGCTCCTTTGTATATGTTGGGGCCGGAGCCCCGCGGTGTGACACGAGCGTCATTGTACCCTCGTTTGCGAGCGGGAGTCATTTATGATGCGTGGTAGGCGATCGGCGGTATTCGAAAGTACGGATCGAGCGTGCGGCCTGCGGCGTTAGACAACGCAAAAGGTCTGCGAATCTTGTATTACGAACATCTGTGCGCGTCGAGTGCGCTAAACTCATCGTCAGTGTGATTTGAAGTTGTAGGAGGCAAGGAGCTTCCATGTCTGATTCTTCTATCGTTATTCGCGGCGCGCGCGAGCATAACCTGCGCGATATCGATGTTTCCATTCCGCGTGACCAGCTCGTGGTCATAACCGGTCTTTCCGGATCGGGCAAGAGCTCACTGGCGTTCGATACCATCTATGCCGAGGGCCAGCGCCGTTACGTCGAGAGCCTTTCGAGCTATGCGCGTCAGTTTTTGGGTCAGATGGACAAGCCCGATCTGGACTCGATTGACGGCCTGTCGCCGGCTGTGTCGATCGATCAGAAGACGACGTCCAAAAACCCACGCTCGACGGTGGGCACCGTAACCGAGATTTACGACTATCTGCGTCTGCTGTTTGCTCGCGTGGGAACGCCGCACTGTCCTGAGTGCGGTCGCGTCATTGAGCGTCAGACGACCGATCAGGTCGCCGATAAGGTGCTGGCGGCGGGGGAGGGCCGTCGCGCGTTTGTGTTGGCGCCGGTGGTTCGTGGACGCAAGGGCGAATATGCCAAGCTGTTTGAGGACCTGCGTGCGGAGGGCTTTAGCCGTGTGCGCGTCGACGGCGAGGTGCGCTCGCTTGACGACCCCATCGACCTGGACAAGAAGTTCAAACACGACATTGAGGTCGTGGTCGACCGTATCGTGATTCGAGAGAACTCCCTGGGTCGCATTGCCGAGTCCGTTGAGCAGGCGACGGCACTGGCGCACGGTAACGTGAACGTGTACATGCTGCCCGACCGCGACGCTCCCGAGGGAACCGAGGGCGAGCTGCTGGAGTATTCGCTGGCACTGGCGTGCCCGGAGCACGGGCATTCCATCGACGACCTGCAGCCGCGCGATTTCTCGTTCAATGCGCCCTATGGTGCATGTCCCGAGTGCGATGGCCTGGGCTTTAAAAAGACAGTCGATGCCGAGGCGCTGATTGAAGACCCCTCAAAGTCGATTGCCGACGGAGTATTTGGCAGCCTGTTCGGCAATTCCAACTATTATCCGCAGATTTTTGCTGCGGTCTGCAAACACTTTAAGGTGAGTGCCGATACGCCATGGGAGGACCTGCCCCCGCGGGTGCGTCGTGCGTTTTTGGATGGCATGGGCGACACGAAGATTTCGGTCGACTATCAAAAGCTCGATGGGCGTCGCAGCCAGTGGGACACTAAGTTCTCGGGTGTGCGCAACATCCTGTACGAGCGCTACAACGAGACGACGAACGAGAACACCAGGGCTCGCTTGGAGAAATACATTCGCGAAGAGCCATGCTCGAGCTGTCACGGTGCTCGCCTGCGTCCCGAGATGCTTGCCGTCACCGTGGGCGGCAAGTCCATTTACGATGTCTGCTGCCTGTCGTGTCGCGAGTCGCTCGAGTTTTTTGAGGGCCTGGAGCTTACCGAGCGTCAACAGTTTATCGGCGGGCGCATCGTCAAGGAAATCCTGGAGCGCCTGCGTTTTCTGGTCGATGTCGGACTCGACTATCTGACGCTCGATCGCGCCTCGGCGACGCTTTCCGGCGGTGAGGCCCAGCGCATTCGCCTGGCAACGCAGATCGGCGCCGGCCTCATGGGCGTTCTGTACATTCTGGACGAGCCGTCGATCGGTCTTCACCAACGCGATAACGAGCGCCTGATCAAGACGCTCGAGCGCTTACGCGATATCGGTAATACCGTTATCGTCGTCGAGCACGACGAAGATACAATTCGCGCTGCAGACTACGTGATCGATATGGGTCCCGGTGCGGGCGTTAACGGCGGACACGTGGTCGCCGCGGGAACGCCTGCCGATATCATGGCATGCCCCGATTCCATGACGGGTGCCTATTTGACCGGCAAGCGGATGATCCGCGTGCCCGATGAGCGCCGCAAGCCCGGCCGCGGCTGTCTTAAGATCACGGGTGCCCGCGCTAATAACCTCAAAAACGTTACCGCCAAGATTGAGTTCGGTACGCTTACGGTCGTTACCGGTGTTTCGGGATCGGGCAAGAGCTCCCTGGTCACCGATACGATTGCGCCCGCGCTTACGAATGCCATCCATCGTTCGACGCGTCCCGTGGGGCCGTACAAGAAGATTGAGGGCATCGAGTGCATCGATAAGGTAATCGATATCGACCAGTCACCGATCGGTCGCACGCCGCGCTCGAACCCTGCGACCTATATTGGCCTGTGGGATGATCTGCGTGCGCTATTTGCAAGCACGCCGGAGTCGAAGGCGCGCGGCTACTCGCCGGGACGTTTCTCCTTTAACGTAAGCGGCGGTCGCTGCGAGGCGTGCAAGGGCGATGGACAGATTAAGATCGAGATGCACTTCCTTCCCGATATCTATGTCCCCTGTGAGGTATGTGGCGGCAAGCGTTATAACCGCGAGACGCTCGAGGTTACCTACCGCGGCAAGACAATCTCGGACGTGCTCGACATGAGTGTCACCGAAGCGCTGGCTTTCTTTGGGAATATCCCGCAGATTAAGCGCAAACTGCAGACCCTATATGACGTGGGTCTGGGCTACGTGAGCTTGGGCCAGCCCGCTACGACGCTTTCGGGCGGCGAGGCGCAGCGTGTGAAGCTCGCCAAGGAGCTTCATCGTCGCCAGACAGGCAAGACGTTCTACATTTTGGACGAGCCCACAACCGGCCTCCATTTTGAGGATGTCCGTCAGCTGCTCGACGTTTTGCAGCGCCTGGTCGATGCGGGCAACACGGTTCTGGTGATCGAGCACAACCTTGATGTCATCAAGGTTGCCGACCGCCTGATCGATATGGGCCCCGAAGGCGGCAATGGCGGCGGAACCGTCGTGGTCTCAGGCACGCCGGAGCAAGTCGCGGCATGTTCGCAGAGCTACACGGGCAAGTTCTTGGCGCCGCTGCTCAAGCGTGACCGTGAGCGTCAGGCACAGCTCGACGCGCAGTAAAGAGACGCTGTAGTACCGACGCGCCACCGATTCCTTCTGATTCGGTGGCGCTTCTGTGTGTCGAGATGGCATATGCGGCGGAATTGGCCCTATACTTAATCCTTGCGTCGCTCTGCGAGGGAAAGGATGTGCCATGGCAAAGGCTGTTAAGACGCCAAAAACCAATGCGATGCGCGAGCTGGAAAGCGCAGGCATCTCCTATGTTCTCCATACGTACGAAGACGACGGCGACGAATCGTCGGGGCTGGGCGTCGCGATTTCCGAGCAGCTTGGCGAGGAGCCCGGTCAGGGATTTAAGACCCTGGTCTGCACGACGCCGTCCAACGACCATGTCGTGTGCTGCATTCCTGTTGCCGACGAGCTCGACCTCAAGGCCGCCGCGCGCGCCGCAGGCGAAAAGTCGCTGACCATGATGCATGTCAAAGATTTGCTTGCCGCGACGGGGTATGTCCGCGGCGGTTGCAGCCCGGTCGGTATGAAAAAACGCTTCCGGACGCTGATCGATGAGACATGCGTCCTTTGGGATACCATTTTTATCTCGGGTGGCAAGCGCGGCTATCAGCTTGAGCTTGCTCCCGATGACTTAGTTGCATTTTGCGGGGCGACGGTTGCCCCGATCACGAGAGAGGACTGAGCGATGCCGCAGGAAGAATCAAAGCGCGGAGCTCACTTTGCAAAAGGGTCGGCTCCTCAGATGCCCGCGCCCGAGGCTGCTTCGTTCGATAACGAGATTCGAAACGCTTGGTCCGCTGCCGTTGACCCGGGCGAGACGGCCGTGTACTTGCGTGCCGCCGGTGCCGGCACGGCGCTTCCCCGTACGGTTCTTTCTTCGGCTCGTCCCGATGAGACGGCTGTCTTTTTGGCCGCCGCTCAATCGAGCGCCAGCGTGAAGTCGATCGCCTCCGAGGCTCCTCGTGTGCCGCGTCCCGATGAGACGGCGGTGTTTTTGATGGCAGCCCAGGGAAAGAGCACGCCGCAGAGCGCTCCTGCCGCTCGTTCCGCCAAGCCCGCGGCTCATGATGATGGCGAACCGCTTTTTTCGGATGACGAATGGTCGCCGCTTGGTTCGACCGATCCCGTCGAGGGCGTGGCCATCGACGGTGATGACGACTGGGACCCTCTGTCGTTTTCTGCCCGAACCGTCGCCGCCAAAGAAGTTGACACGGTGTTTGGCGACCATGCCATATTCGATGATGATGCCGTATCCGGAAACAGCATGCCGAACAGCGATGACGTCGCACCTGCTGATGACGCCGTTTTGGTTGACGACCCCTTTGCGATGACCGGCTCCTTTGCCGTCGCGGACGATTTACTGCCACAAGATGAGGTTCATGAGGACTCTCAGGACGACGTAGACGATATGGGTTCGTCGGACTACTCCACGGTTGGTCGTTCTGCTGGCCTCATGACCGTGCTGACCATCGTGTCGCGCGTCACCGGGTTTATCCGCACGTGGGCCATGGCGGCCGCCATCGGCATGTCGCTGCTCTCGTCCTCCTATCAGGTTGCCAACAACCTGCCCAACATGCTCTACGAGCTCGTGATGGGCGGCATGCTCGTTACGGCGTTTTTGCCGGTGTATATGGGCGTGAGGCGCGAGCAGGGCCGCGAGGCATCGAACGAGTATGTCGGCAACCTGCTCGGTATTCTGCTTCTGCTGCTGGGCGGTATCTCGCTGCTGGGCACCGTGTTTGCTCCCGGCTTTATTTGGACGCAGTCGTTCCTTTCGGGCGATGGCGGCAGCATGGATACCGCTGCGTTCATGTTCCGCTTCTTTGCAATCCAAATTCTGTTTTATGGCTTGGGCTCGGGCGTTCTCAACGCACACCGCGACTACTTCTGGTCGACGTTTGCCCCGGTTCTCAACAATGTCATCGTCATCGCCAGCTTTATGGGCTTTGCTCCCGTGTCTGCACAATTTGGCGGGCAGGCCGGTATTATCTTGATCGCAGCTGGTACGACCCTCGGCGTCTTTGTCCAGATGGCCTGCCAGATTCCCGCGCTTGGCAAGCATGGCGTGCATCCTCATATCCATATCGACTTTAAGGACCCCGCGCTGCGACAGACGATCGCGCTTGGTATCCCGACGCTTCTCGCCACGGTGTGCATGTTTGTCTCGACCTCCATTACCAATGCCGCCGCGTTGGTGGTGCAGCCCGAGACCGGCCCTTCCGTCATCGCATATGCGCGCCTGTGGTACACATTGCCCTATGCGCTGATCGCCGCCTCGCTTTCGACGGCACTCTATACCGAACTCTCTCACGATGCACAGGAGAAGGATTACGACAGCGTCCGCACGGGCATTTCGCGCGGTGTCGCCCAGATGCTCTTCTTCCTGATTCCGTTTGCGATGTATCTGATCGTCTTCGCCCGTCCGCTC
>CAJJVE010000101.1:0-6439 GCA_905196265.1 uncultured Collinsella sp.
AAGCCGATGTAGGTGGGGCTGTGGACCAGCACCGCATCGCCCGGCTGGACATACGCGCGCAACGTCGACACGACGCCGCCCAGCACGCCGTTTTCGTAGCCGATATGCTCAGGCGCCAGGCCCTCGACGCCGTTGCGGCGGCCCTGCCATTCGATGATGCGGTCGAAATACTCGGGGCGCGGATTGAAATAGCCAAACATGGGGTGCTGAGCGCGCTGAATGATGTGCTCCTGGACCGTGGGCACCGTGGCGAAGTTCATGTCGGCCACCCACATGGGAATGCGGTCGAAGCCCTCGTCGGGTGCATTCGGAGCCATACCGGGGATCTCACCCCAAGAGTCAACGGCGATGGAGTCCATGCCGTGGCGGTCGATAAGCGAGCTAAAGTCGTATTTCATGCTGAGCCCCCGTGCAAAGTGATTGTTTTGGTAGGCGTTATTGTCCACCAGCACGGGCGATTTTGGCATGGGGTTTGGCGCTTAATTTGACGGGGGCGGACGAATGGCCGGTTAGTCTTGCGCGTCGTTGACGGCGACTACGGTTAGCTGGGTTTCGTCGACCGTAAAAGATATGTCAAGCCCGGCGAAGGCCAGATGATAGACGCGGTTTGGCTCGTGCTTGCTGCCCGCGCGGCGCGGATCTTGGCGAAGAACCTCGACCAGACCGGGGAGCTTTGCGGGCGGGACCATGTCTTGTAGTGTTTGCGGGAACTCGACGTCGAGCTCTTGCCACGGGGCGTCCTCAATCCAGCCGCCGGTCGCATCCGGGTGGCAGTCCGCAAACGGAATGTAGGGCTTAATGTCGTAGATGGGCGTGCCGTCGCGCAGGTCGGCCCCCAACACATGGATGATGGGACCATCGTCGGTAAGCTCGACACGATCGAGCTTGACGCAGGTAAGACCGATGGGATTAGGGCGAAACGGGCTGCGCGTGGCAAACACGCCCACGCGCTCGGCTCCACCCAGACGCGGCGGACGCACGGTTTTCGACCATTTTGCGTTGGTGCCGGACCTGTCCTGCGTTTTGGCATCGGCGGCTATGTCCCTAGCCGCGCCGCCGGGCGTTCCGTTTTCGAAGCGCCACAGCAACCACAGGTGAGAGAAGGAGTCCAAACCCTCAACCGCTGCATTGGAGGCAAATTCCGGCTCAAAAAAGATGCGTCCCTGCAGATGGGGCGCCAAAAAGCTGTTGCGCGGAATGCCGAACTTCTGCGGCAGGTCGGTATGTATGTGTGCGATAGGTTCCATGCCGGTCATTGTACGGCATGGAGGCGCAGGGCGTTGCGCGCAATTCTTCGCCGCGGTCCGCAGTCGTGCAACCAACGGTTGCTTGGAAGGGCGCCTGCCGCCGCGTATGCTTAAGCCATCAACCAGCAGAAAGGAGCCGCTATGGCCTTTGCAGAAAAGCTCATTGCCATCCGTCGCGCCCATCACCTTACCCAAGAGCAGCTCGCCGCCAAGCTCTTCGTCACACGCCAAGCCGTCAGCCGTTGGGAGCGCGGCGAAGTCACCCCGGGCATTGACATGATGAAGCTCATCGCCGCCGTGACCGGCGAGCCCCTGTCTCATCTGCTCGAAATGCCCGAGCACTATTGCCAGAGCTGCGGCATGATACTCACGCCCAACGACTGCGGCACCGATGCCACGGGCGCCACGACCGACCATTACTGCAAGTGGTGCTACGACCACGGCAAGTACACCTACGACACCACCATGGAGGCGATGATCGAGGATTGTGCCCCGCGCCTGGCGCAAAACACCGGTATGTCGCTCGACGAAGCCGTCTCGCTCATGGGCGCCGTCCTGCCGCAACTGGAGCGCTGGCGCACCGTGCAGGAAAACGAGGAGTGCTACGGTGCCGAAGCCCGGGCGCACTATGGCGATGAGGCTATCGATGCGGCAAACGAAACGTTACTGGACATGGATCCCGAGACATGGAATGACATGAAAGAACTTGAACGCGCAATTCTGGGTCAGCTCTCGATTGCCATGGGCGACGGCGATGCGGATGGAAGCGAGGCTCGCAAGCTCGTCGCGATGCATCGTCGTTGGATTGGTCTCAACTGGGGACGCGAACCCCAGAACGAAGCGTACCTGGGCCTCGCCAATGGCTATCTTGCCGACCAGCGCTTTGTTGACTACTACGACAAGCCCTGCGGCACCGGAGCCACGGCGTTTCTGGTCCAGGCCATCGAGTCGTCGTTGACGCGCGCATAGACCGCGGCGGCTTTGGGTATTTCAATCAAAACCGCAACCGATTGGAGACCTATGGCTACTAATCATGAGCTCGCACTATTCGTTATGACCGGCTGCCCGTATTGCATAAAGGTCAAGCGCTTTTTGGCCGATAACGGCGTGACCATTCCGGAGCGTAACATCTCGACCGATTCCGATGCCGAACAGACACTCATCACCATCGGCGGAAAACGCCAGGTTCCCTGCCTATTCATCGACGGAAAGCCACTCTACGAGTCGAGTGACATCATCGCGTGGGTACAGAAGAACCTGCTCTAGCACGCGCATCCCGTCCGTCCAAGGCCCCACCCCATACGGCCCAAACATGTACACCAGCATCCAAAGTCGACCATTTTCGACATCTTTGAATGCTGGTGTACAGTTTTTTGCAGAGGAAGTCATGGACGCTCTTAACCGGCTAATTGTTTGAGGCGACCTTTGGATTATGGCTGTTTGACGCCTCTGGAAAGGGTTTCCGAGAGGGCTGTGGTCAAAAAAGGGCAAATATGAGTACTGCTACCTGTTTAGTAGCAGCGATTTTGATCACTTCAGGAACTATTCAACGTTCCATACGTCCGTAGACGACGCTATTTCTCCTCATATGTTTAATAAAAGTAGCTCCTAATGGGAACAAATCTCATCAGGAGCTACTATTTATAGCAAAATAAATGCAACTATAATGGCAACAATACTCATATTTGCCCTTTTTTGACCACGACCCTCCAGAATAGCCGCTGAGGACGACACTAAATGACATAATCCGGCAATTGGACGTTCTTATATGACTAGCCATTGAAGGACACCTAACGACTACTCCCATTCGCGACACACTGTGTCGCGAATTAAGCTGGTCCCATTATCGAAGGCCAGTGAGAGCTCCTGTCCAGAATCTCGATAGCTTAATAAAGCGCTCCCCTCCGGAAGTTCAATGAGCATCCAAATTCCAGGCTGAAAAGCAAAGGAGTATCGAAACCGTCAATACTCATTTCCTATCGAACACGCGGGTCAAAACAAGCTAATTAGCCTGATAAACAGTTTGTATTTTTGTCTACAAAACTGTATACAAAAAGAGTATCCGTTGACCTGTGCTCGACATTATGCCGATCGATAGGAGGCGCTATGGACGCTAAGCAACTCGAAAAGATGATCGGATTTGCCCCCGGAGAGTTGGAAAAGGCCGCGGAGGCATACGAAAAAGATGAGTGGCCGAAGGGTCGCACCATCAAGCTGGGAAGGCCGCCGATTTCTGACGAGCCAAGCGTTGTTTTATCCGCACGTGTGGGTGAATCGGTCCTTGAAGCCTTTGACGCAAAAGCAAAGCGCCATGGGCAAACACGCACGGAGCGACTCAGGGAGCTCATCACGCTTGATGCAATGATTGCCTAGTTACTCACCACACCCAAACATGTACACCAGCATCCAAAGTCGACATTTTTCGACATCTTTGGATGCTGACGTACAGCTTTTGCAACATAGTCATTGGGGACGTTCTTAAATGACTAGTCGTTAAAGAGCGTCCCCAATGACTAGCTAGCCGTGGAAGCGGGCTATGGGCGCAAGTGGCTGCTCGCGAAAGACGCGCTCGACGGCGGCGCGGTATTCGTCGACCTTTTTGGTCTTACGTACGAGCTTGTGAACGGTAGTGGGGTCGGCGAAAGCGCACTTGGCGTAGAACCACCACTCCTTCATACGAAAGACCGCGTTACCGCCAATCTCTTCCGCATATGCCGCAAACAGCGTGTCGTGGAAGCGCTGCAGCTCAGCAGCCGTTGCAGCAGGGCCACCCTTGATCATGCGAGCCAGCGCGGGGTTCGCAAGCAAGCCACGCCCCAGCATTACATGACGTGTGCCGGGATAGGCCTCCACCAGCGCATCCATGTCCTCAAGATCAAAAATATCGCCGTTGTATGCCACCGGAAACGGCGCACGTTCCAGCGTCTCGCCATAAAACTCTTTGCGCGGCGAGCCCGTATAGCGATCCTTCTGCACACGCGGATGCACGATCAGCTCTGCCAGCGGCATGCGGCAATATAGATCGAGTACGCGCTCGTATTCGTCGTCGCTCTCCAGCCCCAGCCTGGTTTTTACCGATACCGGCAACGGCGAGCGCTCGCACACATCACGCAAGAACACCTCAAGCTCGTCCAAGTTGCGCAAAAAGCCCGATCCTTTGCCCTTGGTAATAACCGTACCCGAGGGGCAGCCAAGGTTGAGATTGACCTCGCGGTATCCCATGTCGGCAAGCACTTGCGCCGCCCACACAAACTCGTCCGCGTTCTTGGACATCAGCTGAGGCACTACGTTGAGCCCCTGGTTATTGGCAGGATCGATCTCCTTAAACGCCTTGCCGCCAAAGCGGTTTCCCACCCGCGGCGGCGGCAAAAACGGCGTGTAATAACAATCGAGCGCACCGAAGCACTCCGCATGCACGCGACGGAACACATGCCCGGTAATCCCCTCCATAGGGGCAAGCGAAAGAATCATCTACTCTTCTCTCATATCAACGGATGTGACAAAGGAACCGCGCCCTTGTTACATGCATTATGCCTTGTGCTCCAGATGATTCACAAGGCAGAGGCAGTAGCTTGACGATAATCACCCTTCCATCCGGCGCCTCATACAACGAAGGTGAATGGTTTTCCGCGAAGTGAACGAGTAAAATTGAACCCCCGAAGCATCGACACTTCTGGAAGGCCAATTCCTGCGGTTTTATCACTCAAATCCTGCGGTTTTAGCGTCGAAAAACGTGGGTGCTTCGCGGGTTCAAATTAGGTCGTTCACTTCTCTGGAAACCATTCACCTTCGATTTGCCGATGCCCACAAACAGCAAAGGGGGCCGCCCCATGGCGGCCCCCCCTTTGCTCGTTATTCGTCCCTCGACAGCGGCTTCATGCTCCAAAAGACGACGTTCGCGATCAAACGATCACCAACAGCATGCTGTTGACCGCTATGTCTGAACAACAGACACCCTTCACTCATCTATACTCAAGAGCGTGTGCGCATCGCCCCAAAAAACGATGAGAGTCGAGGCCCCATGCGGCAGCTCACCGAACAAGAACAGAAACGCATCCAGCGGTACTGCACATACCCCAAAATCGCAGCGACCGCACTCGTCATGTCGTTCGCAGCATGCCTGTTGATGTTGCCGCTCCAAATGATCAACGATATCGCGTTCCACCAAAAGGAATTCCAACCCGCGGGCATATATACCGCCATCGCACTCACCGTAATCGAACTCGCCATCTTTTGCTATTGCGCTCTTGCGCCGCGCTTTGGAATGCAGGGCAAACAGTGGAAGGAGCTGCAGAGCAAGCTTGCGGTAGCCCAAACCAACAAAGACCGCTCCGCGGAGGTCGCCGGCGTACTTGCCACGCAAGCTGCCGGCCGCCTGCTCAAGAACAGCGACAACGATCTCGCGCGCAATCTGGGCGGTGCCGCCGAGGTCGCCAGCGCCGTGGGGGCAGTCACCACGGCGGCAGACGTGCTGGCCGAGACCTCGAGCAATGCCGAGGCCATGGCAAACGCATACGGTGTGACGATTCCAAGCGTCAAGAAGCAGATCATAGCTCTCGCGGTGTTGCCCGCCATTGCGCTGCTTGGCGTCTACATCCCTCAGTTTGTCCAGGGAAATAACGAGCTTCAGGTAAGAAAGGCTGCAGCCGCCGAGCAGCTCGCCATCGCGCAGGATGCCTTGGAGCCCGTGTGCGAACGCGTCGCCGCAGACGACCCGTACGAGTCGTATCACGACTACGGCTACCGCATTATCGGCTATCTGCGCGATAATGACCTCGGCGCTCAAGCAGTCTATGTCTACCTTTCTTTTGATGCAGACGGCATGCTCACGGACGTCGATTACACCAGTCAGATCGACCCCGAGGCAAGCCCTGCAGACAACCTCGCCCGCGCCGAGCAGGATATCGCGACGCTCTGCGCCCCGCTCAACGGGTTGGACATTTCCGTTGCCACACCGGACCTCCTCACGCCATGCAGCCTGTCGGATGAATTTAAACAGGCATTTTTAGCCGGATCCCTATATGAAGAAATCAGCATCAAGACGGAGGACGAATCTATCAAGTCGTACTACACCTTTGACACCGAGCCCAAGGAAGAGTTCGACGAATACACCCACCCGGAAATTAGGCTCATGCTCTCTGCAAAGAAGAACTAAAGGCTTACGCTCTAATTGCCGCTCGCAAACATCGTCT